>NZ_JBEXWT010000040.1:0-78298 GCF_040629945.1 Kitasatospora sp. NPDC005856
GCCGGCAGCAGCGACCCGACCAGCGTGCCCGCGATGACCGCGGACACCCTGGTACGGGCCGGCAGCCGCAGCACCGACCTCTTCCTGCTCATGGGGGAACGACTCCTCAGGGAGAAAACGGGTGTGACGAACCACGGGCCGGGCGGCAGGAAGCCGCCCGGCCCGCGGAAGGACGGGGGATCAGACCCCGGTGGAGGTGTTCAGCTCGACGTTGTAGTCGGCGAGCTTGGCGATCTGAGCGGGGCTCAGCACGCCCTGGTACAGCCAGACGTCGTCCAGCTCACCGGAGAAGTACTCGCCCCAGGCGCCGGCCGACTTGTTCCGGCCGAACTGCACGCCGCCCGTCGCCTCGTAGGGCTGCGGGGCGCCGGTCCAGGAGATGTGCGGGGTGCAGCCGGTCGAGCCGTCCTGGCAGCCCTGGTTCTCGATCTGGCCGCCGACGTACAGGGCGAGCCGGTCCGAGAAGGCGTCGTACGTGACCGCCAGGTGCGTCCAGTTCTCCAGGACGGAGGTGGCCGGGGTGTGGGCGGTCAGGGTGCGGACGGCGCCGGTGGCGTCGGAGTCGCGCACCTCGGCCTGCCACTGGCCGGTCGGCTGGCCGTTGGCGTCCTTGCCCAGGGTGTGCCAGCGCAGGGTGACCGCGCTGTTGCTGGTGCCGGCGACCGACAGCACCGTCATGTCCCGGGTCGGGACGCCCGCGGTGTTCGCCCAGCCGGCCAGGGTGAAGCTCTGGCCGGTGTGCAGCGGGACGGAGCCGGTGGCCGCGTAGCCGGTGGAGCCGTCCAGCAGCAGGGTGCCGGGGGCGGGCAGCACGCCGCCGTCGGCCTTGATCGAGGCCCCGCCGCCGAGCTGGGCGCCGGCCTTGGCCGGGCCCTCGTCCGGGGTGACGGCCGGGGTGCCGGTGGCCGAGGAGAGCTTCCAGCGGCCGGCCAGCTGCGGGCGCTGCTGCACCATCGCGCTGGCCTCCGGGCTGGTGACGACGCGGTCGTACAGGCGCACGTCGTCGATGTCGCCGCCGAAGAACTCGCCGTTGACGCCCTCGCGGTTGACGGCGCCGATCTGCAGCGGGCCGGGGTTGGCCCACGGCGCGTTCTGGGTGTAGTCCGACTCGCCGACCAGGAAGCCGTTGATGTAGAAGCGCAGCTTCTTGGCGGCGGTGTCGGAGACGCCGAGCAGGTGGGTCCACTCGCCGGTGGTGCCGGCGAAGCACGGCACGCCGTTGATCTGGGTGCCCGGGGTGCAGTCGGGCTGCCAGGTGCGCACCAGGGTGTCGGCGGAGGTGTCCTCCTTGTAGCGGCCGAAGATCCAGCGCTTCCAGTAGCTGGAGTAGTACAGCGAGAACTCGCTGTTGTGCTGGCCGATCTGGGTGACCGCGATCTTGGCGGTGGTGTCACCGGCGGTCGGCGCGGGCAGCTTCACCCAGGCCGAGACGGAGAAGTCCCGGCTGCCGTCCACCTGCGGGCGGGTGCCGCGCAGGTAGTCGTCGACGCCGTCCAGGTGGATCGCCTTGTCGGCGATGCCGGGCTGGCCGAGGGCGACGCCGCTGTAGGCGGTCAGGTTGTCGGTCTCGGCGGTGCCGATGGGCTTGGCGGAGGTGCCGTCCAGGTGCCAGACGGACCTGGCGGGCAGGCCGGCGGCGAGCTGCTTGTCGGCGGCGACGTCGGCGGCCTCGGTCTTGCCGAGGGAGCGGTCCCAGAGCCGGACCTCGTCGACCGAGCCCTTCCACGGGTCGGTCCAGTTGCCGTGCCACTTGGAGCGGCCGAACTCCAGCGGGCCGCGCGCGTCCCAGGTGGCGGTGACGGCCACCGGGGTGCCGGGCACGCCGTTGACGTACAGGGTGCTGGTCTTGGCCACCGGGTCGTAGACGCCGACCAGGTGGGTCCACTGGCCGAGCACCACGGGGGTGTCCGAGCTGGCCGTCTCCAGGGTGTAGGTGGCGTTGGTGTCCTGGGTGGAGGTCCACATCGCCCACTTGCCGCTCATCAGGCCGAGGGCGAAGCGGGCGGACCAGTTGCCGTTCTCACTGACCGCGACCCGGTTGCGGGTGGTGTCGCCGGTGAGGTTGACCCAGGCGGAGACGGCGAAGCCGCGGGTGGTGTCCAGCACCGTGCCCTGGGTCTCGGCGTAGCCGTTGGCGGTGCCGTCCAGGGCGAGGGCCTCGCCGAGGTGGCCGGGCGCGCCCGGGGTGGCGCCGGAGCCGAGGGTGGCCTCGACGCTGCCGCCGGTGCCGGTGACGCTGGTGCCGCTCGCGTCGTCCATCGACCAACCGGTGCGCTGGGTCTGTCCGGCGAGCACGTTGAAGTAGTACGTCTCGGGCTGCGAGGCGTTGCCCGAGCCGTCGACGGCGCGTGCGGAGAGGAAGTGCACGCCGGCGGTCTGCGGCTGGATGCGCACGGTCTGCCCGGCGCCGCCGCTGGTGGCGACCTCGTTCGCCGCGGACGGCGAGGTGTCCAGGCCCCACTGGTACTTGACCACGTCGGTGGCGGCGGACTTCAGGGTGAAGTAGCCGTTCTTGCCGACGCCGTCGGTCCACGGGAGCGGCGCGGAGGCGTCCTTGGAGCCCGGGTAGGCGTCCGAGGTGATCGCCGGGCCGTCCGGCGCGGAGGTGTCGACGATGAAGTAGCAGCCGGTCGGGTCACCGTCGGAGGACCACGGCCCCCACTGGGCGCCGTCCCAGGCACGGGCCTCCCAGTCGAGCTGGAGGTTCTGCGGCAGGCTGGTCGGCAGCGGCCAGGAGAACATCGAGCCGGAGCCCTTGAAGGTGTCGGACCCCGGTGCGGCGTCCTCCGAGCCGGTGGACCACCAGCGCCGGCGCAGGCCGGTGCCGTCGTCCCAGCCGACCGCGAACTGCACGCCGACGGCCTCGCCGTCCGGGTCGGAGGCCCGGGTGGTGACCTGGGGCATCTTGTTGATCCTGATGCCCGGGTACTGGCAGACCGAGCCCGGCGACATCGTCATGTCGGACATCGGGATCTGGTTGGGCCGCAGGTTGTAGTACACCGACAGGTAGGCGTCGTCGGTGAAGCGCTTCCAGGCGAGGGTGTCGCCCTCGTTCTGGGCCTTCAGGCCGAAGCTGATGGTCGGCCAGCCCCAGTTCGCGGCGTCCTGGACGAGGTTGCGCACCGCGCCGTCCTGGCCGTACTCCAGCCAGCCGCCGGGGCAGCTGCCGCTCCAGCCCTTGGCGGTGTTGATGGTCTGCA
This sequence comes from Kitasatospora sp. NPDC005856, assembly GCF_040629945.1. Lineage (NCBI taxonomy): Bacteria > Bacillati > Actinomycetota > Actinomycetes > Kitasatosporales > Streptomycetaceae > Kitasatospora > Kitasatospora sp. NPDC005856. The sequence goes on from NZ_JBEXWT010000040.1 coordinate 3,201, forward strand.
GGTAGCGGCCCCAGAACCCGGAGGCGTTCTGGCCGTTCCAGGTCAGGCCGGGGGAGATGTAGCCGGTGTTCCACAGCTCGACGGGCCGGGCGTCGCAGGAGTACGACCAGCTCTCGTAGGTGCCGAAGGTGGCGCTGAGGATCTGCTTGCCGACGAAGGGGTTGGAGACCTGGAAGAAGGCCCGCTTCACGTCGGTCGGAGCGCACCGCGAGGTGTCGCCGCAGTAGCCGACGCCCCAGTCGTGGACGTAGTTGCTGTTGTACGTGAAGTGCCAGTACGCCTGGTTCGGGTAGGTGCGCGAGACGCCCGCCCAGTCGCCGGCGTGGGGGGTGTTCCACGCCGGGTCGATCATCACCGGGTAGACGGTGTCCGGCGCGTCCAGCATGCCCTGGTCGGGCGACAGCACCAGGGTGTCCTTGGGCAGGTCCACCTTGAGCCGGGTCATCTTGGCGCCCTCGCCGGGCAGGTCGCCCAGGCCGGCGGCGGCGGAATCGCTCGGACCGGCGGCGGGGGCCTCGGCCCGCGGCGCCGCCTGCGGGGCGGCCTTGAGCATCTTCGGAGCGGCGGCCGGGGTGTTCGCCGGGGCGCTCGCGGGGGCACTAGGCGTGGCGGTGGCCGGCTTGGAGGAGTCCCACATCACCGGGACGGGCGCCTCGAAGACGGTGCCGCCGCCGGACGGGTCCTTCGCCTTGAGGGTGCCGTCCGCCTCCTGGCTGACCGTCAGGCCGGTGCCCTGCAGGCCGAGCCGGAGCTGGTCCAGCTCGGGGTTCTTGGCGGCCTCGGGGGTGTGCACCACGATGACCTGGGTGAACCCGGTCTTGGTGGCGGACAGCCGCAGGTCCACGTCGGGCAGGATCGACGTGTACTCGGCGGTCGCGCCGTTGACCTTCGGCTTGGGCAGCGGCTTCGGCCAGCTGAGCTTCAGCTCCTTGCCGGCCCGGGCCATCGTGACCAGCGGTTCGCTGCCGCCACCGGAGAACCGCAGGTCGGCGGTCGATCCCTTGGGGGCGACGGCGCCGCCGGGCAGCGACTGCAGCGTGGGGTCGAGGTCCACCCAGGTGCCGTTCTTGCGCACCCGCTTGGGCTGGACGTAGGTGGTGGTCTTCAGCTTGCCGTCGGGCTGGGCGACGGTGTCACTGGTTTCGCTGCGCTTGGCCGCCACCTCGACCGGCTTGCCGGTGCGGGTGGCCTCGTGGACGGCCAGGGTCTCGGCGCTGTCCTGGGCGTCCGTCACGCCGAGCGGTGGGGTTCCGCCTATGGCGGCGGCGGCCGGCACCACCGCCGTGGCGGTCAGCGCGACCGCGGCGAGTGCCGCGGCGAGCAGACTGCCCGACCGTCTTGCTGCTGTTCTCACTGTGCGTAAGCTCCGACTTCCGTAATGTGGGCGAAGTTTGAGCGGATCTTTATGGACGCTTAATCAGGTGTCAAAGGTTCATGAGAAATCCGGGCGGACGCGTGCCCTTGTCGATGTGTCGGCAGAGGGGAGCAGCTCAGGTAAAACCGGACAAACCATCTGAAGTGCTGTGGCGGAGATCACAGGGATGCGTGGCCCCGGGAGGTGGTCCAGACCCCCGCGCGGCGGTGGCGAACGGTGACCGACAGCTTCGGTGCGGCACCCCGATTGGGGTGGCGCAGGTCACATCTCCGGGTTGTCGATGCTGGTCACCGGGGGTGTCGCGGGTGGCGGCGGTGCGAGCGGGGTGACGGTGCGTCGCGAAGGCGGTCCACTGCCGTGCCCCGGATACGGGACGCGTACGGACGGTCCGGTGGTTCCCGGGTGCCGTGGCCGCCGGCGGAGCATCCCCGGCGGAGGAATTCCCGCACCGGCTTGGCTGACCGTCAGGAATTCCATGCGGAATAACTCGGCTTGATCGGTGCCGAGTTGTTCGGGCTGCGGGATATCGGGAATCTCGAATCTGGTTTTTGCGCGCGGATTCGGCGAGGGGACGGCGGCGCCTCGGCGTTCAGTCGCCCGCCGGGCCGGCCGGCAGTGGCGGCAGGGTCCGCAGCGCCTGGGCGATCTGGCCCAGCCAACGGGTCTCGGCCTCCATGCTGCCGCTGTGCGGCAGGTGCGGCTCGGCCGAGGGCGGGGTGCCGGGGAGGGGGCCGTCGGGAGCCGCGGTGCGGGCGCGGCGCAAGGCGTCGGCGATCCGGGCGGCCTCGGTCCGCGCGGCGGCTCCGGTCTCGGCTCCGGTGTCGGCTCCGGTGTCGGCGGAGGGGGCCTCGGCGGAGGAGTCGCCTGGGCCGGAAGGGGCTTCGGCCGTGCGGTAGCGGCGCAGGATCAGCAGCCCGTCCCGGATCTCGATGACCCGGCGGTAGAGCGCGAGTTCGGCGTCGGCCGGAGGCATCCGGCCCGCGGTGATCCGGCCCGCGGTGAGGGCGATCTGCGGGAAGGCCGCGTACAGGGCCCGCCACAGCGGCCCGAGCGACCGGTAGCTGCGGTACGCGGCCCGCCACCGTCGGGCGGCGCGACCGGCGCGCGCCCACAGCAGGGTGGTGGCGCCGGCCAGCAGCAGGACCGCGCACAGACGCCCGAGCGCCAGTGAGACCGGGTCCTCGGTGCTCAGTTGACGGCCCGAGCGCAGCGCGCCGAGGACGTCGTCGAGGCCCCACGCGGCCCAGCACAGGCCGACGGCGTTGGTGAGGGTGACCAGGCCGAGCGCCGTGCGCAGGGCCGTGCTGTCGGCCTGGCGGGTCCAGTACAGCGTCTGGCGCAGCAGGGTGACCAGGCAGCCGGCCGCGTACCCGGCGATGACCAGGTCGTAACCGGCCAGCGCCGCACGCCCGTAGGGGCCGGTGGCCACCATCTGGCCGCCGTCCTCGCGGATCCCGGCGAGCAGGAACAGGACGGTCGCGGAGAGGACCGCGAGGGCGGTGCCGGCCTGGCGGCGCCGCAGCGCCCGGGCGTCGGCCGCGGGCCGGCGCAGGGCGAGGGTCGTCAGCGCGAGGAACCCGGCGGAGCCCGTCTTCAGGTGGTCGATGAGCATGCCGGACAGGCCCGCCAGGCCCGTTCCGTGGTCGATGTCCGCCCTGGTCTGGCCGGCCATCAGGGCGAGGAAGGCGCCGAAGCACCAGGCGAAGCAGCAGGTGTAGCGCAGGGCCGGCGAGCGGCCGCGGCGTCGGCCCGCGAGGAACCGGTAGGTGCTCAGGCCGAGCAGGAGGACCGCGGCGAAGGCGAGGACGGGGTCAGCCATGCGGGCCCGGTGGGCGGCGCGCGCCCAGCAGGGGGAAGAGCCGGTGCGCCCACTCGGCGTCCCGGGACTGGGCGCCCGACGGGTGGCCGCCGGGCAGCAGGGCGCGCTTGAGGATCAGCGAGGCGAGCAACTCGGCCTCCTGCTCCTGGGGTTCGAGGTAGACGGTGCGTCCCAGGACCTTGCCGATCAGCGTCGGGGACAGGTGCGGCAGCAGCCCGCGGGTGAGGCCCGGGTCGGGCGAGGAGCCGTCGGCGTGGCCCAGCAGGAGGTGGGCGTACTCGTGCACCAGGATGTGCTGGCGGTGCACCTCGCTGGTGTCCTCGGCGTAGACGATGTAGTCGGCCTGACCGGTCGTCACCAGCAGTCCGCAGGGCGCCCCGGGCCGGGCGGGCACGGCGATCAGGTCGATGGGCCGGCCGCGGTCCCGGGCGAGGCGGGCGACGAGTTCGGCGGCGTCGAACGGATCGGGGAGTTCGAGCGAGTCGCCGATCGCGCGACATCGCCGCATCAGTCCGCCGTGCCGTCGGATCCACCGCAATGCGCGCCTCGCCTGTCCGCCGGGGCCGACGTGGCCGGCCGACCGTCGCGGGGTGCCTGCTCGGCGGCACCACGTCGTGCTCAGGGGGAGGGCTTGCTCCTGGCCGCCTCCCGGCGAGCGATAGTCTCGATCACATCGGAGACCGTGTCCAGGGCTTCGGGCGACAGTTCCACCGCCCGCAGCGCCATGTTCCGGACGCCGGCGTCCCGCAGCGCCTCCAGGAGGGCGAGTTCGGCGAGGATCTCCTCGGAGCGGTCGTCGAAGAAGTAGGCGGGCGAGACGTGGAAGAACCTCGCCAGCGCCTCCAGGTGCCGCTTGGTCGGGTTGTCGCGCTTGCCGGTGCGCAGCTGCCACAGGTAAGTGGCCGAGAAGGTCTCGCCGGTGGCCTCGCGGCAGGCGCGCGCCACGTCCTCGTTGCTGTACTGCTCCCGGTTGGGGCGCCGGACCGTGCGGAACAGCGCCTCGATCCTCTCGGCGAGCGTGCTCGCCCCGGCTTCCGCCATCTCCGCCTCCTACGCCGCCACTTCAGGTTCCGGCGGCGCTGGTGCGCGGGGCCGGCCGCCGGGTGACCATCGTAGCTTCGGGCGTGGCGTCACCTCCCGGCAACGGTCCGCCCGGAACGAACACGGGAACGGACGGCCGCCCGGGGCGGCGAGGAAGCGCCGCAGGTGCCCCCGGAGTGCCGAACACCCGGGGACACCTGCTGAGTTGCCCACATCTATGCGGTTGTCGGGGCGGAGCGTCGCGCTCAGCCCTCGTGCAGCGCCCACTTGTCGCTGTCGACCCGGATGTTGCCGGGCAGGGCGATCAGTTCCGGCTTGAACAGCGGCTGGGTGTCCATCGCCGGCTCCCAGGTCGCCAGCTTCTCGTCCTGGGGCACCTCGATCCGCCGGTCCGCGGCGAGGTCGGCGACCACCTTGAGCAGCAGTCGCACCCCGAGCGGAGCCAGGTGGTCGCGCCACAGGCTCTGGGCGGTCGAGCCCGGGGGCACGAACAGGTGCTCCTGGGCGGCGAGCGGGCCGCCGTCGGTGCGCTCGGTGAGGTGGTAGACGCTCCCGCCCGTCACCTTGTCGCCGTCGCGGATGGTCCACCGGATCGCGTCCCGGCCGCGGTGCAGCGGCAGCAGGCTGGGGTGGTACCCGATGGTGGCGACGGAGGCCCTGGCGCGCGTCTGGCGGCCGAGGAAGGCGTGCGAGTGCGCGGCGACGATGACGTCCACCCCGTCCGGGATGTGCCGCGCGCGCAGTTCGGCCGAGTCCGTCCAGGGGATGTCCCGGGGGAACGCCCAGGCCCGCAGGCGGTCCCAGGCCATCGCGTCGCTCTCGTCGGACTTGCCCTTGCGCAGCCGGGGCGCGGCCGCGCCGACGATCTTGTGCCCGTTGTCCAGGAGGGCTTCCGCGGCCTGCACCGCGAACGCGCCCTGTCCTGACATGTAGATGTTCATCCGCACTCCCGCGGTCGCTGGTCGGGTGGTGGGGTCAGGCCGCCGGCGTTCCCACCGCGGTGGTGAAGTGCTGCTCGACGTAGTCGAGGGCGCCCTCACGGTCCGGGCAGGAGTGGGCGATCCGCCAGCCGTCCGGTACGGCCAGGTGCGGCCGCCACAGCGCGTACTGCTCGGCGGCGTTCACGACGACCAGCCAGTCGCCCTCCCCGCCGTCGAAGGGGTTGCCGTTCATCGGTCGACCTCTTTCAGTCCGGAGTGATCGGGTGCGAAGCGCACCGGCATGGTGGAGAACCCGGTCAGGAAGTTGGACCGGATGGGCAGCGCCTCGTCGGTCTGCTCGAAGCCGAGGGTGAAGTCCCGCAGGGCCTTGAGCAGTTCGGCGATCTCCACCTTGGCCAGGTACGAGCCCACGCAGAAGTGCGGGCCGTAGCCGAAGGCCAGGTGCTTGTTGGGGGTGCGGCCGAGGTCGAACACCTCGGGCCGGGCGAAGACCCGCTCGTCGCGGTTGCCGGAGGCGTGCCAGAGCGTGACGATCTCGCCCGGTCGCAGCCGCACGCCGTGCAGTTCGGTCTCCCGCTCGACGCTGCGCCCGAAGTGCATCGTGGGCGAGGCCCAGCGCAGCACCTCGTCCACGGCGGTCTCGACCGCGACCTCGCCGTGCTTGAGCCGGCGCCACTGCTCGGGCTGGGCCGCCAGGGTGCGGACGCAGTCGATCATCGTCAGCCGGCTGGTCTCGTCGCCCCCGATGATCAGGCTGTAGCAGTTCAGCACGACGTCCTCGTCGGACAGCGGCACCCCGTCGACGGCGCTGCCGATCAGCATGCTGATCACGTCCTCGCCCGGTGACTCGCGCCGCTCCTCGACGATGTCCATGAAGTACATCAGGATCTCGTTGCGGGCCATCTCGGAGTCGACCTCGTCGACGTCCTCGTCGTCCGCCGACAGCGCGGTCTTGGTCAGCGAGAGCAGGTAGTCCCGGTCCCGCTCGGGCACGCCGAGCAGGTTCGAGATCGTGGTCATCGGGATCCGGCTGGCGATCTGCTCCGCGAAGTCGCAGCCGCCGGACTCGACCGCCTCGCGGATCCACTGCCGGGTGTTGACCCGGACGGTCTGTGCGACCGCGTCGAGCACCCGCGGCGAGAGCACCCGCTGGAGGATCTTGCGCAGCTCCAGGTGCCGGGGCCCGTCGGTGACGGCCAGCATCCGGCCGGCCCCGGCGTCGCCGCCCTCCAGGAGGGTGACGAGCACGTTGCCGCGCTGGGACGTGAAGTTCACGTTGTCCCGGTAGGTGGCCATGATGTCGTCGTAGCGGGAGAGCACCCAGAACCCCCGACGGCCGCCGACCGGCGGGTTCCAGTGCATCGGCGCGGTGTCCCGCAGGGTGCGCCAGTACCCGTGGAGGTCGTGGTCCGCGAAGGTGGCCGGGTCGCCCAGGTCCACGGTGTCCAGTGCCGGTGCGCTCATGCTCACCAGTCCGTGCGCCAGAAGCGGCGGGGCTGGAAGGGGTAGGTGGGCAGCGGTACGCGCCGGCCCGCCCCGTCCCGGTGCAGGGCGTCGAAGTCCACCTGCTGGCCGGTCACCCAGGCGGCCGCCAGGTCGGCCAGCGCCGGTGCGTCCTGGCCGGACGGCACGATCCCCTCGTCGGTGCGGGAGAAGGCGTTCGGGTCCGTCCGCGGGGCGGCGGCGGTCGAGGTGACCGGACCGCCGGCGAGGTCGCCGGACAGCGCCGCGATCAGCTCCTCGCGGCTGCGGACCACGGCCGCCCAGCGGCGGGCCATCACCTTGCGGCCGAGGTTGAGGGTGAAGCAGACGTCGTCCAGGCGCAGGTCCGGGTCGGCCTCCAGCCGCTCCTTGAGGCGGGTGCGCTGACGGGCCAGCGCCTCGTCGTCCACGGCGGACAGGGTGGCCAGCCGCGGCCTGCCCGCGTCCTCGGGGGCGCGCCCGGCGGGCGTCGGCGGCTCCTCCAGCACCAGGTGGGCGTTGTAGCCGCCGCCGCCGATCGAGGTGATGCCCGCGCGGCGGATGCCGGCCTCCGGCTCCCAGGCCGCGCCCTCGATCTGCGGCACGAAGGGGGTGCTGGGGAAGTCGAGGTCCGGGTTGACCTCCGTCAGGTTGATCGTCGCCGGGAGCGTCCGGTGGTACAGCGACAGTGCGGCCTTGACCATGCCGAAGCCGCCGGACACCACGCCGCCGTGGCCCACGTTGCTCTTGACCCCGCCGATCGAGGTGGTCGCGGTCTGCTTGCCGAACGCCATCGTCGCCGCGTGCACTTCGAGCTCGTCGGTCACCGGCAGGCCGAGGCCGTTGGCCTCGTACATGGACACGGTGTCCGGGGTGACGCCGCCCACCTCCATGGCGGCGGCGATGCACGCGCTCAGCCGCTCGGGCTGGGCCAGGCCGTAGGCCATCGCGCTGACGCCGTTGTTGTTGACGGCGGTGCCCCGGACCACGGCGTAGACGTGGTCGCGGTCGGCGACGGCCCGGCCCAGCGGCTTCAGCAGCACGGTGACCACACCGCTGGACAGCGCGGTGCCGGTGCCGTTGGCGTCGAACGGGCGGCAGTGGCCGTCCCGCGACAGGATGCGGTTCTCCTCCCACAGGTGTCCGCGGGGGTGCGGCATGCGGACCATCGCGCCGCCGGCGATCGCCAGGTCGCTCTGGCCGAGCAGCAGCGACTGGCAGGCCAGGTGCACCGAGTAGTGGAAGCCCGCGCAGACGGCGGCGAGGGTGACGGCCTCACCGGTGAGCCCCATGTAGTACAGCGCGTTGGAGGTCATGGTGTCCGGCGACCACGCCAGGCTGGCCTCGATCGCCTCGGGGCCGACCGACACCCGGTCCGGCGGGGAGCTGTAGAGCGCGGCGGTCTGCGGGTTGTTGGCGCCGTACATGCCGACCTCGGCCTTGAGCCGGTCCGGGTCGTAGCCGCCGTCCTCCAGGGCCTCCCAGGCGCTCTCCAGGTACAGCCGGTTCTCCGGGGTCATCGCGGCCGCCATCCGGTCGCTGATGCCGAACACCGACGGGTCGAACTTGTCGTACGTGTCGAGCACGCCGCAGGCCCGGACGTAGAACGGGCTGTGGATCAGGGTCTCGTCGACGTGGATGTCGTCCTTGGCCAGGAAGGAGATGGTCTCCCGGCCGTTGACGAGGACGTCCCAGAACTGCTCCTTGGTCCGGGCGCCGGGCGCCCGTAGGGACATGCCGATGACGGCCACGTCACCCGGGTCGTACTCCTGCTCGGGGCTGAGGGTCATGGAAGGCTCCTGCTTCGTGTCGGGTGGGGGGACGTGGCTCAGCGGCCGGTGGCGCCGCCGCGGCCGCGCAGGGCGGCACGGCGGGCGCCGGCCCGCTGACGGGCGGACTCGACCACCTCGGGGGTGGCGCCGCTCTCGTCGTCGAGCCAGCGGGCGAGGGAGGCGATGTCGCGGAAGCTGAAGAGGTCGGGCACCCGGACGCGGCGGTCGAAGCGCCGGGTCATCAGCCGGGCGAGGCGGACGAGCAGCAGCGAGTCGCCGCCGAGGTCGTAGAAGGCGGACTGCACGTCGATGCTCGACGGCTCGAGGTCGAGCAGCTGGCCCCAGATCTCCGACAGCGCCACCTCGGTCGGCGTGCTCGCGGCGGTCAGCGGCCCGTCGGTGTCGGCGGCCGGCGGCTCGGGCAGGGCGTTGCGGTCGAGCTTGCCGCCCGGGCCCAGCGGGAGGGCGTCCAGGACCACGAGCGTCGCGGGCACCATGTAGTCGGGCAGTTCGGCGGCGAGCCTGCCGGTGACGGCGCCCTGGAGCGCAGGGTCCAGCCGGGGGCCGTCCTGCGGCGCCGCGTCGCCCGCGGGCACGACGTAGCCGACGAGCCGGTTGCCCCGGACGACGGCGGCGGCCTCCCGGACCTCGGGGCAGGCGGTCAGCCGGGCCTCGACCTCCTCCAGCTCGATCCGGTAGCCGCGCAGCTTGACCTGGTGGTCGGAGCGGCCGAGGAACCGCAGCTCGCCGTCCTCGGTGAACCTGACGACGTCCCCGGTGCGGTACATCCGCTCGCCGCTGCGGAACGGGTCCGGCAGGAACCGCTCGGCGGTGGTGCGCGGCCGGTTGACGTAGCCGTGCGCGAGGCCGACGCCGCCGAGGTAGAGCTCGCCCGCCTCGCCGACCGGCAGCGGCCTCAGGTTCTCGTCGAGCACGTAGACCAGGTCGGTGGTGGTCGGCGGGCCGATGGTCGGCTCGTCGGTCCCGTTCTCGGGCACCAGGCCGAAGGAGCAGAAGACGGTGCCCTCGGTGGGGCCGTAGGCGTTGAACACCCGGGTGGCGCCGGTCTCCCGGTACGCGCGGTCCACCAGCTTGCGGCGCAGGGCCTCGCCGCCGAACACGATGGAGCGCACGTTCGGGGGAACGGCGCCGGCGTCGAGCAGGCCGTTCATGACCGACGGGACGACGGACAGGTGGGTGATCCGGTCCACGTACCGGCTCTCCGGCAGGTGCACGGCGCTCTCGACGAGCACGACCGCGCCGCCGCGGCACAGCGCGTTGAAGATCTCCATCACGGACAGGTCGAAGCAGACCGAGCTCGCCGCCGAGACGCCGCTCAGGTCGCAGCCCTCCAGGACCCGGTCCATCTCGGCGAGCATCGCCACGGCGCCGGACTGCCGGACGGCGACGCCCTTGGGCTTGCCGGTGGAGCCCGAGGTGTAGATGACGTACGCGGTGTCGTCGGGCACGACCGCCACGGGCTTGGCACCGGGCTCGGTCGTCACGGTGGCGCCGAGCGTCACCACCGTCGGGCCGGGCGGGCAACTGGTCCGGGACGCGGGCGTGGTGAGCAGCAGGCGGGTCCCGCTGTCCTGGACCATGAAGCCCAGCCGGTCGGCGGGGTAGTTCGGGTCCAGCGGCAGGTAGCAGGAACCGGTGCGCAGGGCCGCCAGGATCGCCACCAGCAGGTCGGGGGTGCGCTCGACGCAGATGCCGACCGGGACGCCGGGGCCCGCGCCGTCGGCGATGAGGCGCTCGGCCAGCGCCCGGGACCGCTCGTTCAGCTCGCCGTAGGTCAGCACGCCGGCGTCGGAGTAGACCGCGGTCGCGTCGGGGTTCTTGAGGGCCTGGGCGATGAACTCGGAGTGCAGGGTATCGGTCAACGGTCCGTCTCCTTGGGAAGGCCGGCCGGCGCGATGGCGCCGAGGGCCTGGTCGGGTCGGGCGATCGAGTCGAAGAGCACGGTGCGGTACAGCGCGAGCAGCGCCGTCACCGTCCGCCGATCCAGGTAGCTCGGTTTGAACTGGACGTGGCCGGCCACCCTGCCGTCGATGTCGGCCATGGAGATCTCCAGGTCGAACTTGGCGAGGTGCCTGCGCACCTGGAGCGGCTCGAGCGGCAGCGCGCCGTCCGGGGTGAGGGTCTCGCCGACTCCGTGGAAGAGCTTCACGGAGCGGGGGAAGGCGTCCGAGGACAGCCAGTTGACCACCACGTCGAACCACGGGGAGCGGCCCTCGTGGCGCGGCGGCTTCAGCTGGGAGGCCAGCAGGTCGAGGGGGTAGTTCATGTGCTCCAGGAGGCCGAGCGAGAACGCGTGGACCTCGCGCAGCAGCTCGCGGAAGCTGCGCTCGCCGGAGGGGTTCGCCCGCACCAGCACGGTGTTGAGGTAGTAGCCGATGGCGGACTCCCAGCCGGCCTCGGCCCGTTGGGCGATGGCGGTGGCCAGCACCGAGTCCTCGATCCCGGCCGCGCGGTTGAGCGTGGCGAAGAACCCGGCCAGGACGACGGTGCTGACCGACACGCCCTCGCGCACCGCGAACTCCCGCAGCAGGCGGGTCTCCTCGGCGCTCCAGCGGAACGCGATGTCACGGCCCTCGTAGGTGACGCCCGGCGGCCGCTCCTTGCTGGAGAGGTCGAGGTGGGCGGGCGGGTCGGCCAGCTTCCGGGACCACCAGTCCAGTGCCGCCTCGGCGGCCGGACCGGCCAGCCACTGCCGCTCCCACTCGACGAACTCGGTGTACGGGGCGACCGGCGCGACGCGGGCCGGGTCGGCGCCCTCGTAGTACTCCTGGAGCTCGCGGATCATGACGTCGGCCGAGGCCGCGTCCGACGCGATGTGGTGGACGAGCACCAGCAGGTAGTGGTCGGACGGCCCGCGCCGCATCAGGACGATCCGCACCAGCGGCCCGTTGTCCATGTCGAGCGGCTCGTGGCCGTACTGGGCCAGTTCCTCGCGGGCCTGTTCGTCGTCCAGGTCGGAGGTGTCCACCACGAGGAACTCGTACACCGGCTCGTCCAGGATGACCTGGTACGGGCTGCCGCCCGCCTCCACGAAGACGGTGCGCAGCGCGGGATGCCGGTCCATCACGGCCAGCACGGCCCGCTCCAGGGCCTCCTCGTCGACCGCCGTCCGGATCCGGGCGGTCACCATGAAGTTGTAGGGCACGGCGTCGGGCGCGACCATCTGCATGAACCAGAGCGAGGCCTGGCCGTGCGAGGCCGGCGCCACCGCGAGCCCGAGGCCGTCGGCGCGCAGCTGCTCCAGGGCCGGCGCGTCGGTGGCCTCCAGCAGCCCGCGCGCGTCCAGTTCCTCCACCAGCTCCTCGGCGTCCAGTTCGGACAGGCCGTCCAGGAACGACTGTTGGGCCGGGGCCTGCTGGGCCGGGACCGGGGCCGGGGCTGCCGCCGATGCCCGGGGCGCCTGCGCCGCCGACCCGGCCGCGGGCACGGGCGCGGCCGGTCCACCGGTGATCCCGACGAAGTGGCCGACGACCTCGGCGATCGAGCGCCCGTCCAGGAACACCACCGGCGAGACCCGGTGCCCGAGCACCGCCTGCATCCGGTTGACGAGGCGGATCGCCAGCATCGAGTCGAGGCCGAAGTCGCGCAGCCCGGCGTTCTCGTCGAACCGGCTCACCGGAACGCCCAGCGCGTCGGCCAGTTCGGCGAGGACGACCTCCGCCACCGGCCGCTCCGCCGTCCGCGTCTGCGCGGGCTGCGCCTCGACCGGAGCGGCCACGGCGGCGGCCACGGCCACGGTCTCGACGGCGGGGGCCGGCGCGGCCGCGGGGCGGGGCTCGGTGTCGATCCAGTAGCGCTCCTTCTGCCACTGGACGAGCGGGGTCTCCACCACCTCGACGTCGTCGGCGAAGAGGGAGTCGAAGGTCAGCGGCAGGCCCCTGACGTACAGCGAGGCGGCGGCCCCCAGCAGGCAGCGGACGTCGCTCTCCTCGCGCCGCAGGGAGTTGATCGCGTGCACCCGGGCGCCGCGGGACAGCCCGATCTCCTCGACCGCACCGCGCAGCGTCTCGTGCGGGCCGATCTCGATGAAGGTGGAGACGCCCCGGTCGACCAGCGCGCCGATCGTCTCGGCGAACCGGACCTGGTCGCGCAGGTTGTGCACCCAGTAGTCGACGTCGGCGACCGGGTTCACCGCGCCGGCCAGCGCGGTGGAGTGGAACGGGATCGCCGGGGCGAGCGGGGTGATGCCGTCGATGCTCGCGCGCAGCGGCTCGATCAGCGGGTCCATGCCGGGGCTGTGCACCGGCCGTTCGACCCGGATCCGCCGCACTGAGACGCCGTCCCGCCCGAGCTCGGCCTCCAGGGCGTCGACGGCCTCGGGCGAGCCGGAGACCGCCGCGCTGGTGGGGCTGTTGACCACGGCGATGGCGGCCTGCCCGGCGTACGGCGCGAGCCGCGGCCGCAGTTCCTCCTCCGGCAGGTCGACCGAGATCATGGCGCCCTCGGCGGCCTTGCGCTCCAGCAGGTGCGAGCGCGCGACCACGACGCGGGCGGCGTCCTCCAGCGACAGCGCGCCGGCCACGCAGGCGGCCGCGACCTCGCCCAGGCTGTGCCCGACGACGGCCGTCGGCTCGATGCCCAGGTCGAGCCAGACCTTCGCCAGCGAGACCTGCAGGGCGAACAGCACGGGCTGCTGGAAGTCCATCTCCTCGTACCTGGCCTCGTCCGCGGGGGCGGCGAGGTGCTCCAGCACGGAGCAGCCGCCGGCCGCGCGCACGGCGGCGTCGCAGGCGTTCATCCAGCTGCGGAAGCCGGCGTGCGAGCGCAGCAGTTCGCGGCCCATGCCGACCCACTGGGTGCCGCCGCCGGAGAACACCAGCGCCACCCGCCGGTCGGCGTTGCCGGAGACGGTGCCCGTGACGACGTCGGGGTGCGCCTGGCCGGCGGCGACCCGGGCGAGTCCGTCCAGGACGTCCTGCCGGTCGCGGGCGAACAGCGCGATCCGGTGGCCGTGGTGGCTGCGCCGGGCGGCGAGGGTGTAGGCGAGGTCGGCGACCCGCAGGCCCGGGTCGCGTTCGACGTGGTTGGACAGCTCGCGGCAGGTGTCGGTCAGCGCGTCCGCGGTACGGGCGGAGATCGGCACCAGGTGCAGCTGTCCGTCGGCCGGGGCGTCGCCCGGGCTCGGCGCGACGTGCCGTCCCCGGTCGCCGGCCAGGAAGGGGTGGGCGGCGACGGGGTGCCCGGCGGTGTACAGCGCGCCGAGCGAGCCGAGCAGGGTCGAGGCCTCGTCGGCGCCGCGCCGCAGGGAGGGCAGGGTGGTGGCCGGCAGGATCTCCGAGGCCGACTTGAGCAGGAGGGGGTGCGGGCTGATCTCGATCACCGCGTCGATGTCGTGGTCGCGCAGCTTCGTCAGGGCGTCGACCACCCGGATCTCCCGGCGCAGGTTGTCCGCCCAGTAGTCCGGCCCGAGTTCGGCGCCGTCGACGAGTTCGCCGGTGACCGTCGAGATCATCGGGATGCGGGTGGTCCGGGGCCGGATGCCCTCGAGCTCGACCTTCAGCGGGGCGAGGACGTGGTCGACCAGCGGGGAGTGCGGGGCGTGGCCCATCCGCACCCGGTGGTTGGTGACGCCCGCCTCGGTCAGCCGCCCGACGAGGTCGTCGATCTCCTGCGGGGTGCCGGTGACGAGCGTGGAGTTGAGGCCGTTGTGGCCGGAGAGGGTGAGCCCGCCGGTCAGGTGCGGCCGGACCTCGTCCGCGGGGGTCATCACCACGATGCCCTCGCCGCGGCCGACGGCCAGCAGCTGGAGGAGCCGGCCGTGGTGGGCGGCCAGGCGGGAGGCGTCGTCGAAGTCGAGGGCGCCGGCGATGTGGGAGGCGGCGAACTCGCCGACGCTCTGGCCCACGACGACGTCGGGCTCCACCCCCAGCGAGCGCCAGGTCTCGGCCAGCGCCACCTGGAGGGAGAACAGCAGCGGCTGGAAGACGTCCATGTCGTCGAGTCGGCCGTCGGGGGAAAGCAACTGCTCGACCAGCGAGAAGCCCAGCAGCTCCCGCATCCGCTTGTCGGACTTCATCATGGACCGGCGGAACACGGGCTGGCCGGCGAGCAGTTGGCGGCCCATGCCGACCCACTGCGAGCCGTTGCCCGAGAACAGGAACGCCACCCGCGGCCTGCGGCCGGCCGTCTCGCCGACGCTCAGTCCGGGGGCCTTCGCACCGCTCTCGAAGGCGTCGAGGCCGCTCCTGAGCTCGGCCATGTCGCGGGCGGTGGCGGCGAGCCGGAAGGGGCCGTCGCCGGGGGTGCGGCGGCAGAGCGCGCGCAGGTCGGTCGCGTCGCGCAGTGCCCGGGCCCGCTCGGCCAGCGCCTCGCGGGAGTCGGCGGCGAGCAGCAGGAGCGAGGCCTCGGGGCGCGGCAGTTCCTCGACGGCGACGTGGCAGATCGAGCCGCCGAACCCGAAGGAGCTGACGCCGCCGCGACGGGCGTCGGAGCGCCGCGGCCACGGCTCCAGCCGGTCCTGGACGGTGAGGTTGTACTCGTCGAAGAGGATCTGCGGGTTCGGCGCGGTGTAGTGGAGGCTCGGCGGCAGCACGCCGTTGCGCATCGACATCGCGAGCTTGACCAGGCCGACGATGCCGGCGGCCGCCTCCAGGTGGCCGACGTTGGACTTGACCGAGCCGAGCCGTAGCGGTTCCGTGCGGCCGGCGCCGAGGACCGCGCCGATGGCGTTGGCCTCGATCGGGTCGCCCAGCGGCGTCGCGGAGCCGTGGCACTCGATGTAGTCCACGAGGTGGGGCGCGATCCCGGCCCGCTGGTAGGCGGTGCGCAGCATCTTCTCCTGCGCCTGGGGGTTCGGCGCCGTCATGCCGTTGCTCAGGCCGTCGTTGTTGGAGGAGCTGCCCTTGATCAGGCAGTACACCGGCAGGTCGCGTTCGAGCGCGACGCTCAGCGGGGCGAGCACGACGACGCCGGCGCCCTCGCCGCGGACGTAGCCGTTGGCGCGGGCGTCGAAGGACTTGCAGCGGCCGTCCGGGGCGAGCGCGCCCATCGCGTCCATGGCGGTGTAGTAGTCGGAGACGAAGCTCAGGTTCACGCCACCGGCGAGCACCAGGTCGCTCTCGCCCAGCCAGATCGACTGGCATCCCACGTGCACCGAGATGAGCGACCCCGCGCAGGCGGAGTCGATGGCCATGCTCGGGCCCTGCAGGCCGAGGACGTAGGAGACCCGGTTGGCGATGATGCCGTCGTGCATGCCGGTGGCGGTGTGCGGGGTGATCTGGCTGTCGGGGCCGCGGTAGTGCGCCAGGGCGGCGTAGTCGCCCCAGCAGGAGGCCATGAAGACGCCGGTGTCGCTGCCGACCAGGCTGTGGGGGGCGATGCCCGCGTCCTCCAGTGCCTCCCAGGACAGCTCCAGGACCAGCCGCTGCTGAGGGTCCATCTGGACGGCCTCGCGGGGCGAGATGCCGAAGAACAGTGGGTCGAAACGGTCGATGCCGTCGATGAACCCGCCCCAGCGCACCCGGTCGTTCAGCAGCTCGCGGCGGGCGGCCGGCACCGGCCCGACGGCGTCGCCGCCCTCGACCAGCAGCCGCCAGAACGCGGACGGGTCCGGCCCTCCGGGGAAGCGGCAGCCGATGCCGACGATCGCGACCGGCTCGTTCGAGGGCGTGCGGCGCTCGGTGCTCGGGGCGGGCTCCGCGGCACGCGGGCCGTCGACGAGTGCCCGGGCCAGGCCGTCGAGGGTCGGGTACTGCCACATCCAGGTGGCCGGGACCTGCCAGCCGAGGAACTCGGACAGGGCGGTGGCGAGGCTCACCGACTTCAGCGAGTCCAGTCCGTACCGGTGCATCGGCGCCCAGCGGTCCACCGAGTTCGTGGACAGGTCCAACAGCTCGGCAAAACGGGACAGCAGGAAATCGGTGACGGCGGATATGTCTCGCGCTGCGCTCTCTTGGGGCATGGCGACTCCCTCGGCGGGGCGGATGGAATGGTCGGGTGGAGCTTCACAGCCGATCGGTCACAGGGGGGGATGGCCAGTGGTTCCGCGTCAAGGCGATTCGATGACGAATGACAGGTTCGTCCTGTGCATGACATGATTGGGCGTACGCCCGGGCATGCTGCTCCTCTCGCGGCGGGAAGGGGACTCGAAGCGCGGCCGGGCTGTGCCCGACGCATGGTGAGGACGGCGGACTTCGAGGTGACTTGAGCGGTCGCGATCCAGCGGCTCACTGTGGAATTCTCGCCGGCCCGTATGACCCTGCCGGCGGATCTGTCGTGCAATCTCGCTGCTGGGATTTCGCAGTGCTGCTTCTTCCATCCGCCCTTGGGTGCGGAGAGTCCAGCGACTCCAGGATTGCGCACTTTCCGGTCCGGTTGAAGCGCTGGCGAGATTTGATCGCCAAAGTGTCCGATTCGATCTCCTCGGACGGTACCGCTCAGTTCCGTCTGCACACGTGAGGCGGAGTGGACAGCGGACTATCGGCCAATGCAAGCTGTCCGCATGGCAGTTGACAAATTTGATAGGGCGTCATCCGATGCCGACGGCTTCTTAGCCGGACACGGCGACCACCCCGGACGGGCCCGCGCCGGTCACGACTCCGACGGCAGGCCCGCATGACCGACACCACCGACTCCACCGACTCCACCGACTCCACCGGCACCACCGGCACCGGGGTCGCACCGGTCCGTCGGCCGGGGCTGGCCCTCGGCGTCCTGGCCGGGGCGCTCGCCCTGGACGTGAGCGGCCTCGGAGTGCTCAACGCGGCCCTGCCGTCCGTGGGGGAGCGCTTCCACCTGGACGAGAGCACCCTCCAGTGGGTGATGACCGCCTACGCCGTCACCTTCGCCGGCTTCCTGCTGGTGGGCGGCCGACTGGCCGACGTCCTCGGACGGCGGCGGGTCTTCGAGGTCGGTGTCGCCCTGTTCACCGTCTCCGCGCTGATCGGGGCGGTGGCCCCGAACACCGTCACGCTGCTGGGCGCGAGAGCGGTCCAGGGCATCGGGGCCGCCCTGTCGGGGCCGGCCGCGCTGGCCCTGCTCACCGACACCTTCCCGGCCGGTCCGGCGCGCAACAAGGCCTTCGGGGTGTACGCGGCCGTCGGCGCCGCGAGCTTCAGTGGCGGGGTGCTGCTGGGCGGCGTGCTGACCGAGTTCTTCGGCTGGCGTTCGGTGCTGTGGTTCTCGGTGCTGCTGGGGCTCGGCGTGCTCGGCGCGACCCGCGTCGGACTGCCCGACGGCGTCGGGCACCGCGGCCGGCTGGACCTGCCCGGCGCGATCACCGGCACCCTCGGCCTCACCCTGCTCATCGTGGGCGTGAGCAGCAGCGGCGCCACGGCGTGGATCGTGCTCGGCGCCGCGGTGCTCTCCCTGGTGCTGTTCGTGGTGCGCGAGCACCGCACCGCCGACCCGGTGCTCCCGCTCGGCGTGTTCCGGATCGCCTCGGTGCGGGAGGCGAGTCTGGCCGCGTTCCTCCAGTACATGGGCTCGGTCGGGATGCTGTTCTTCGCGCCGCTGTACCTCCAGGGGATGCTGCACTACTCGCCCTTCGAGTCCGGCATCGCCCTGGTGCCGATGTCCCTGGCCGTGTTCCTCACCGCCAACTTCGCCACCGGCCGGCTGCTGGCCAGGTACTCCCCGCGGACCCTGATGGCCGTCGGCCTCGTCCTGATCGGCGTGGGCACCGGGCTGTGGATGGGCACGCCGCAGGACGGGAACTACGTGCTGCACGTGCTGCCCGGTCTGGTGGTCAGCGGCATCGGCCAGGGGCTGAACTTCCCCTCGATGACCTCCGCCGGCCTCTCCGGTGTCCCGGAGCGGCAGCACGCCGTCGCCGGTGCGGTGAACGTCGTGACGCAGCAGATCGGCGCCAGTGCGGGCGTGGCGGTGATGGTCCTGGTCGCGGGGACCGGCTCGGACCAGCTCGCCGGGTACCACCTCGCCTACGTCACCGCCGCCGTCGCGTGCCTGGTGGGCGCGGCGGTCATCGCCGTGCGGCGACGGGCCTGAGTCACCCCCGGGCCTGAGTCACTTCCGGGCCTGAGCCACCCCCGGGCCTGAGTCACCCGGGGCGACGGCGGGCCCGAGTCGGCCGCCGAGCCGAAGCGGTCTTCGAACTCCCTTCCCCCGGAGGGGGAGTCCGAAGACCGTCCCGCATCCCCGTGTCGCCCGGAGCTCCGCCCCGGGCCTGATCGTCACGCTCCCCGAGGCCGGTTCAGCCGGCCTTGGGGAGTTCTTCGTTCCTGGAGAGGGCTGCCGACCGGACGTCCAGCAGCGCGAGCAGGACGGGTGGATCGAGGGCGTGCACGGGGCGCAGGTGCAGTTCGAGCGGCTTCGGCGGGACGTTCGCCCTGATCTGGATGGGGCCGACGGAGCCGACGGAGACCTCGCCGGTGAGGACTTCGTCGAACGAGGCGGGGACGGAGTGCGCGAGGAGGTACCAGGTCCCGGGCGGTACGTCTTCGAGGAGGAACGCGCCGGGGCGGGGGAGGACGGTGCAGGCGGCCGGTCGGCCCTCGGGGATGCGGGTGCGGAAGAGTCCGACGAAGACGCGGCCGAGTTCGTCGGCGTCGGTGGCCAGGATCTCGCCGCGGACGGCGGCCAGATCCGCCGGCCGGGCCCAGCGCCGCCTGTCGAGTTCGATGCTGGTGGTGAAGCCGCGTAACTGGCGGAACATCGTGGGCGACGTGCCGACGCTGCTGGCGAACCGTGAGCTGAAGGTGCCGACGCTGTTGTAGCCGACCCGATGACTGATCTCGGTCACGCTGAGGTCCGTTTCGATGAGCAGCCGCTTGGCGGCCTCGATGCGGATGGCGGACAGGAAACGTCTCGGTGACACTCCGGTGACCCGTTGGAATTCCCGGGAGAAGTGGAATTTGCTGTACACGGCTGCCTGTGCCATATCGTCTATGGTCAGCAATTCGCCGATGTTCTCGTGCATGACCTCGATGGCTCGGGCCACAGCCTCTTCGATTGCCGGCTTCAAGGTGACTCCAGATTCTCGCAAGTACCGGTGGACGACGGAAACTCCACTCCGGTACTGCGTCCTGGAACAGTATTGCGTCCTGGGACGCGGCCGCGTGGGACAATCGGCCTTCGAGTACCGGAGCGCGCGAGGTTTTCCCTCCCCCTTCCGTTAAGGGCGGTGACACAGCGTGGCACCGTGATAACGACTGATGACCGTAGCAGGCGGACATGACAAGTTCAACGACTTCTTCGCCCCGTTTATTTGGCAAAGCCGAAGCGCTCAATACCGGCCGGTATGTGTTTGAACTTTTGAAGCAATTGACGAGATGCGTCGGAGGGGGGCGCTCGAATGTTATGGGTGATGCTGATGTGATTAGAAAGGTCTCATGTGACGGGTGTGACGGATGAGACGGCCCGTCCTCAGTCCGAGTCGCTCGTCGCCGGGTCCACCTCCTCCCACAGCCGCTCCGCGGAGGCCGTCACCGAGGCGACGGCGGCCTCCAGGGTGTCGCCGGCCGCGACCATCAGCCCCACCAACTGAGCCTCCAGCAGGCGATCGGCGGGGCAGGGCTCGGTCAGGTAGTCGCCGAGCTCCAGGACGACCAGGCCGTGCACCGCCGACCACATCTGGTGCGCCACCAGTTCGGCGTCCTCCGCGCGGAACCGGCCCGCCTCGATGCAGCGGGCGGCACATTCGGCCACGCCGGCCAGGGTGTAGCGGCCGTATTGCCGGTCCTCCTCGCCCAGCGAGAAACCGGCCAGCGAGGAACCCCCGAACATCACCGCGTACAGGTGGGGGTTGTCCAGCGCATTGCACCGGTACGCACGACCCAGCAATGCCAGGTCGCTCACCGGGTCGTCGCTGAACTCCACCAGGGTGAAGTAGTGCTGGAGCCGGGTGAACCCTTCGTGAACCATGGCGCGCACCAGCCCGCGCATTCCGTTGAAGTGGGTGTACAGGGCCATGGTGGAGGTGCCGATCTCGCTGGCGATGCGGCGGGCGGACAGCGCCTGCGGTCCTTCCTCCGCCAGCAACCGGGCTGCGATGTCCACCAGTGCCGGACGGGCACCGGGATCGGGGCGACGCGGACTCATTCCCTCAGTGAAGCAAAATGCCCTTATGTCAGGGACGTTCGCGCCGACAACCCTCGGATCCCCGCACAATGCGAGAAGCGGCCCTCCCGACGCCGGGCATAGCTTTCCAGTCACTCAGCGCGACATTCCGGGGTGGCCGACGGCCGGAGGAGCAATGTCGACGCCCCGGCGCGCGATCACCACACCAGCGGTCAACGGAGGTCGCTCTTGTCCACCACAGCCCCCGGCCGAACGACCGGCGCCACAGTGCTCCTCGCCCTGGGCAGCCTGATCGTGTTGGTCTCCTCCGCGGTGGCCTTCCACCACTCCTTCGCCATGGACCCCGCGATGCCGATGGCCCACATGCCGGCCGACGACGGGCGGAAGCTGCACGGCATGGCGCTGTCGGAGATGCCGGAGATGTTCACCGCCCTCGCCGGCCTGCTCCTCGTGGTGGCCGGCGCCGCCCTGCGCGGGCGGCCGAAAGCCACCGCCGCCGACTCCGGGACGGGACGGCGCGGCCGGCTGCTCGTCGCCCTCATCGGTACGGCCGCCCTGACCATCGACATCAGCAAGACCTCCACACTGGGCTTCGTCATCCCCGGTCTGCGGGCCGAGTACGGGCTCGATCCGCGGACGGCCTCGCTGCTGGCGGTCTGCGGGCTGACCGGGACGGCGGCCGGAGCGCTGCTGTTCGGCGTGCTCACCGACCGGATCGGCCGCCGCAGTTCCTACCTGATCGCCACCCTCGGCTTCACCGCCACCAGCATGTGCGGCTCGATGCCCACCTTCGAGGGAAACCTGGTGATGTGCGGCCTGATGGGCCTGGCGGTCGGCGGTCTCGCCCCGCTGCTGATCACCCTGCTCACCGAGACCGTCGGCGGAAAGGTCCGCGGATCGGTGGTGGTGGCGCTCTCCGTCGTCGCCACCGCGGTCGGCTACCTGGTCGCCGCCGGCTCGGCCCTGTGGCTGGAACCGGTGTTCGGCTGGCGGATCCTCTGGCTGATCGGCGCCCCCACCGGTGCCGCGCTGGCCCTCCTCACCCCCTTCGTCCCCAACCGCACCTCGGCCCCCGCCCCGGTGGCGGCCAAGGCCGCACCGGCCGTCCCGCACCTGCCCCGCTCCTCCCGGGCGCTCACCCAGGGCCTCCAGCGCGCCTTCGCCACCCTGATCGGCCTGCTCACCTTCGGCCTCACCACCTGGGTGCCGAGCCTGGCCAGGATCGGCGGCGTACCGGTGCACACCGCGAACCTGATGCTCACCGTCGCGGCGATCGTGATGATCCCCTGCGCCCTGCTGCTGATGCTCGGTTACCGCCGCTTCGGCCCGACCTCGATGGCGGCGGGCCTTGCCACCGCCACCGCCGTGCTGCTGTTGGCGCTCACCGCCAGCGGCGCGGTGGCCGAGGTGGGCTGGATCGCCGCGGGCGCGCTGGTGGCGGCACTGTTCTCGGTGAACTCGATGGCCGCGATCTTCCTCCCGATCGCGGCCGACCTGGCGGAGCCGGAACGGCGCGGCCGCACCACCGGGTGGGTCTCCCTGTTCAACCGGCTGGGCGGCCTGATGGGGCCGCTGCTGCTGGCGAGCCTGGTCTCCTCGGCCTCGGCCGTCCTGGTGGCGGTCTCCGCCCTCGCCCTGCTGTGCGGCGCGGCCGCCTGGTACATCAGCCGCCGGCACCGGCTCGCCCTGGCCGGCCTGGAGCCGGTGACCGACTGACCGACTGCGCCACTGATCCACTGCGCCACCGCGCCACCGCGCCACCGCGCCACCGCGCCACCGCCCCACTGATCCAGTGATCCACCGCCCCGCTTCCCCCTGACCCCATGCTCGACTGATCGACAGCCGACAGGCCGGCCGACCGACGGAATCCGTCGGTCGGCCGGCCTGTCGTGCTCCGGCGAAGTGCCTGGTACGGAGGGCGAACGGGCTGGTCCGGGAGCGCGCCGTGCGCACAGCACGAGCAGAGAAGCCCGCCGTTCTCCGCCCGGCCGATACTGGGCTGGCCCCCGATCCGACGCCCCGTGCAGCGCGTTGAGAAGGCGTCGGCATCTGCGGATCCCCCTGACGGAAGGAACAGGCATGCCCGACTCACAGGACGTGATGTCCGCCCTGGCGGCGGACGGCGACGCCGTCGACGCCCTGGTGGCGAACCTGGCGGACGACGACTGGGCGCGGCCCACCCCGGCGCCCGGCTGGACCATCGCCCACCAGATCGCCCACCTCGCGGCCACCTTCAAGCTGGCCGGAACGGCCGCGGCCGACCCCGAGACGTTCAAGGCGATGGCCGCCGGCGCCGGGCAGGACTTCGACGGTGCGGTGCAGCAGGCCCTCAAGCCCTACCTGGCGCCCTACCTGGCGTCCGGCGCGCCGAAGGTCCTGCTGGAGACCTGGAACGTCGAGCGGCGGACCGCCGAGCAGGCCCTCGCCGCCGTACCGGCCGGTCAGCCGGTGCCGTGGCTGGTCCGCCCGCTGCCGGCGCCCGTGCTCGCCGCCGCCGGGATGATGGAGCTGTTCGGCCACGGCCAGGACATCGCCGACACGCTCGGGGTGCACCGCGAGCACACCGACCGCCTCCGCTACCTGGTCGAATTCGCCGTCCGCACCTGGGACTTCGGGTACCAGGCGCGCGGACTCGCGGCGCCCGAGGCCGAGTTCCGGTTCGAGATCACCGCACCGTCGGGCGCCCGCTGGGAGTTCGGCCCCGCCGACGCGGAGCAGCGCGTCAGCGGTCCCGCCGTCGACTTCTGCCTCCTGGTGACCCGGCGCCGGCACCGCGACGACCTCGCCCTGACGGCCGAGGGCAAGGACGCCGACGCCTGGCTCGACATCGCCCAGGCCTACCGGGGCCCCGCCGGAGAGGGCCGCACCCCCGGCCAGTTCCGGCCGTCCGCGAACTGACCGCCCTACCCGACCGGTTAACCGAGAGAGGGGACCTTCATGGCCACCCGTACCGACGAATGTGCCGTGGTTCTCGGCGGAAGCATTGCGGGCCTGCTGGCGGCCAGGGTGCTCTCCGAGTCCTACCCGAGGGTCGTGATCGTCGAGCGCGACAAGATCCTCGGGGTCCACGGTCCGCGCCGCGGCGTCCCGCACGGCAACCACGCCCACGGGCTGGTCGCCCGCGGACACCAGATCATGGAGTCGATGTTCCCGGGCCTCACCGACGAGCTGATCGGCGCGGGGGTGCGGCCCGGTGACTTCAGCAACGACATCCAGTGGTACTTCAACGGGCTGCGGCTGAGCCCCGCCCGCACCGGCCTGCCGTCCGTGCCCGCCACCCGGCCGGTGCTCGAGTACCACCTGCGCGAGCGGGTGCGGGCGCTGCCGGAGGTGTCGTTCCTGGAGGAGCACGACGTCATCGCCCCGGTGACGGACGCCTCCGGACACCGGGTCACCGGGGTCAGGGTGCAGGCCCGCACCCCGGGAGCCGAGGAGCAGACGCTCTCGGCGCACCTGGTCGTCGACACCACCGGCCGCGGCTCGCGGACCCCGCTGTGGCTGGCCGACCTCGGGTACCAGGCGCCCCCCGAGGAACGGATCGAGATCGACCTGGCGTACACCACCCGCCACTACCGGCTGGAGAAGGACCCGTTCGACAGTGACATCGCCATCATCCCGGCCGCCACGCCCTCGCACCCGCGCGGAGCGTTCTTCTACCGGGTGCCCGGCGACGACAACCGGGTGGAGCTGTCGGTGACCGGGCTCCTGGGCGACCACCCGCCCACCGACCCGGAAGGGTTCCACGCCTTCGTCCGGTCGCTGCCCGTCCCCGAGATCTACGAGGCGATCCGCGACGCCGAACCCCTCGACGAGCCCCTGCGCTTCCGTTTTCCGGCCAGCGTCCGCCGGGACTACAACCGGCTGGAGCGCTTTCCGGCCGGACTGCTGGTGATGGGCGACGCGATCTGCAGCTTCAACCCCGCCTACGCCCAGGGCATGACCTCGGCCTCGCTGCAGGCGCTGGTGCTGCGCCGGCACACCGCAGGGCGGCGGCTGCCCAGGCCCCAGGCCTACTTCCGCGACGTCGCCCGCGAGATCCGCTCCCCGTGGTCGTTCGCCGCGGTGACCGACCTGGGCTACTCGGGGGTCAAGGGCAAGCGGAACCTCCAGACCGCCCTGGTCAACCGGTACGCCGCGCTGGCGCAGCGGGCGGCGGTCCACGACCCCCGGGTGACCGACGCACTGGTGCGGATCGCCGGACTGGTGGCCTCCCCGCAGTCCCTGATGCACCCGCGCACCCTGCTGCGCGTCCTGCGCTCCGCCCGTCGACCGGTGCCGCCCTCCGCCTTCGGCGTCCCGACTTCCTGAAGCGGACTCCGGCGATCCGATTGGGAGGGGAGGCACTTCTTCGCCACTATGTCGAGAGCGGCGCTTCGGCGCCGACGATGTAGTGGAGGGGGCGCAGCTGGCGCCTCTCGTCGCAGGGAGCGGAACCATGAAGTACCTGATCATGATGTACCCGAACGCCGCGGTCCTGGATGCGATGTCGGAGGAGGAGCGCAACGCCGTCTTCCAGGGGCACGGCGGGTTCATGGAGAAGCTCAAGGAGACCGGCGAGTTCGTCGGGACCCTGGCGCTGGCCGGGGTCGACCAGAGCTCCGTGGTGAGCGTGCGCGGCGGGGTGCCCGCGGTGACGGACGGTCCGTACGCCGAGGCCAAGGAGTACATGGGCGGCATCTACGTCGTCGACGTCAAGGACGAGCAGCGCGCCCACGAAGTCGCCGCGATGATCCCGGACGCCGCGGTCGAGGGCCTGGGCATCGAGCTCCGGCCGATCGTCTTCAGCGATGGTTTCTCCGCCTGACCGGAAGCCCGGAAGCCCGGGGGCCTGGTGGCCCCCGGGCTTCCGGCTTTCCCGGGGTTCCGCGCACTCCCCCGCGGTGACGGGATCAGGTCTGGAGCTGGCGCTCCGGGTTCGGTCGGCCGGAGGCGGGGCGGGTCTTCGGTGAGCCCCAGCGGCGCATGGCCGGTACCTCGACGGTCTTGTGCAGCACCCAGGCGACCGCCAGACAGAGGGCGTAGAGGCCGAGGATGAGCACGATCGCGACGGGTGTGGAGAAGGACTTCGGGGTGTACCGGCCCATGTAGCCCACCAGTTGACCCGAGAGCGCGGCGTGCGCCGCGAAGATCACGGTGATGTGGACGATGTAGAAGGCGAAGGACAGCTCCCCGAGCCACATCATGAAGCGGGTGTCGAGGATCGAGCGTCTGCCGGAGCGGTCGCCGGCGGCCAGCGCGCCGATCAGCAGTGCGGCCGGGACCGGGTAGAGCGCCGCGACCATGAAGACGGCCGGCAGGCGGGCCAGCAGCAGGAAGACGGCGAGGTTGAGCGCGACGGCCGGCAGGACGCGGATCCTCGGCCACCGCCCCTCGGCGACGATCCGGGCGAGGAGCATGCCCATCACGAACTCCATCGTCCGCACGGGCGGGAAGAAGCACAGCGCCCACATCTGGGGCCAGGACCCCGCGGGGAAGAAGCTCGGCGGGTACCCCGAGAGCAGCGGCTGGCTGATCACCGGGACCAGGGCGGCCGTCACGCCGAGGCCGAGCAGCCAGGGCCACAGTGCCCGGTGGTCGAGCCGCCTGACGAACCGGAGCAGCAGCGGGAACAGCGCGTAGCACAGCAGGTCCACCGAGAGGGTCCAGCTGGGGCCGTTGAACTGGTAGAGCATCACGTCCTGGTCGGGCCACCAGGTCTGCACCAGGAAGAGGCCGGCGATGGCCGGTACCCATCGGATGGAGTCGCCCGCGGCGGCGAACTGGCTCAGGGCGACGACCGCGATCAGGACGTGGGAGGGGCCGATGCGCATGAGTCTGCGCCGCCAGAAGTCGACCGTTCTCCGGCCGGGTCGGGCCGACCAGGTGAGGACGAATCCGCTGAGGACGAAGAAGACCGAGACGGCGAGGAATCCGACGCGTCCGTTGCCCGTCAGGGTGTTGAAGACGGAGTGGGCGGACGGGTCCGAGAACACGGGGAGGAGCAGCGCGTGGTTGGCGAAGACGAAGACGACGGCGACGGCCCGCAGGCCCTCGAGCGACGGCAGCGTCATCGCCCGTGCGGGTAACAGGGAGTTCAAGGCAGTCCCTTTCTCCGGGGCGGGGATCGTTCGGGTGGCGCCGTCCGGTCCTTCGAGCGGCATCCGGCGCCACCGGTGCCCGTACGTCGAACTCGGGGTGGGGGATTCGACACCGTCGGTCCTCCTCTTTCGTCCGGTTGTTCGGAGTCGGGGGCGGGCGATGACCCGGAACGGTCGGATGCCCGTGCCTGCCGACACCGCGAGGGTCGTCGGTAGGCACGGGCATCGTGGCCGTGCGGGGTGCCCGCCCGTCAGGGCCGGGCGGGCGGGGCGCCGCGGTCAGCCGGCCGCGGGGACGGAGTCCTCGGTGCCCTCCGCGGTGGTCTCGGCCGCGGCCTGGCCCGTGGGCGGCACGTGGCGGAGCAGGGAGGAGACCAGGACGGCGGTGGCGACCAGCAGGACGCCGGAGACGGTGACCACGGCGTGGAGCTCGTCGGCGAAGGCGGCCCGGGCGGGTGCCAGGAGGGCCTGGGCGAGCTGACCGGACAGCGAACCGGCGGCCTCCGTCGCGCCCGCGAGGGAGTCCTTCGCCGCCCGGATCGCGTCGGCCGGCAGTCCGTCGGGAAGGTCGAGCGAGCCGCGGTAGACGGCGGTGCCGATGCTGCCGAGGGCGGCGATGCCGAGGGCGAACCCGAGCTGGCCGCTGGTCTCGTTGAGCGCGGCCGCGGACCCGGCCTTCTCCTGCGGTGCGGAGCCCATGACCAGGCCCATGCCGAGGGTGACCATCGGGCCGGAGCCGAGGAAGACGATGGCGAAGCCGGTGATCAGCACGCCCGGGCTCGACCCGGGCTCCGCCATGGTGATCACCAGCATGCCGGCGGCGGCGAGGACCAGCCCGCCGCTGATGACGTACGCCGGGCGCAGGTGCTGGCCGAGCTTGGGGGAGATGCCGAAGCTGATCGTGTTGGCGAAGATCGCCGGCAGCATCCACAGACCCGCGTGGAGCGGGTCACGGCCGTAGACCAACTGCAGCGTCTGGGTGACGAAGAACATCACCGCGCCGGTGAGCATGGTGCCGAGGAACAGGCTGACCAGGGCCGCCGAGAAGGCGCGGTTGCCGAACAGGCTGAGGTCGAGCAGCGGGTTGGTGAGGCGGCGCTGGCGGTGGACGAAGAGGATGCCGAAGCCGATGCCGACCAGCACGGCCGCGATCGACGCGGGCTCCCAGCCGTCCTTGGCGATCTCCTTCAGGCCCCAGATGGCGAGGAGGACGGCCGCCATCGACTCCACCACGCTGATCAGGTCCAGGCGTCCGGCCACGGGGTTGCGGAACTCGGGCAGGAAGACCGGGCCGAGCAGGAGCAGCAGCACCATCGGGGGGACACCGAGCAGGAAGGCCGAGCCCCACCAGAAGTGGTCGAGCATGGTGCCGCCGATGAGCGGGCCGATGATGGCGCCGGCCGAGAAGCACGCGCCCCAGATGCCGAAGGCGGCACCGCGCTGCTTGGCGTCCTGGAACATGGTGGTGATCAGCGACAGCGTGCCCGGCGCGAGGGTGGCGCCGGCGATGCCGAGCAGGGCGCGCGAGGCGATCAGCATCTCGGGGCTGACGGCGTAGGCGGAGGCGACGGAGGCGAGGCCGAAGGCGCCGGCTCCGATCAGCAGCAACCGGCGCCGTCCGATGCGGTCGCCGATGGACCCCATGGTGACGAGCAGGCCGGCGAGCATGAACGAGTAGATGTCGGTGATCCACAGCTGCTGCACGCTGCTGGCGTGCAGGTCCTCCGACAGGCTGGGCAGGGCCAGCAGCATGACGAAGACGTCGATCGAGACCAGCAGGGTGGGCAGGGCGAGGACGGCCAGGCCGATCCACTCTCGCCGTCCGGCCCGGGGCGCGGGCCCGCTCGGGGGTGTGGTGTCGCTCATCACGGGGTCCTTCCGGATTTTCTCGGGGCACTCGGCATCCGCGGGTGCCGTCACACCCGGTACGTCGGACCAGCCGGTACGGTCTCGACATCTCCGGCTCGACAACTCCGACGGAAACTCGGGCGAAGGAGCGGGATCTCGGCTTTGATGTCGAGGGCGGGCCGTTCGCGGCGACGTCTCAGGTGCAGAGCACCAGCCGACCGCGCAAAGGACCAAGGAATGATGGAATGAAGTACATGCTGCTGATCCATATGAACCCGGTCATCTGGGACGGCCTTCCGGAGGGGGAGCGGAACGCGGTTTTCTCCGGGCACGCCACGTTCCAGCAGAAGATCCTCGACACCGGCGAGATGGTGATGACCCAGGCCCTCGCCGATCCGTCCGGCAGCGCCACGGTCCGGGTCCGGGACGGCCGGCCGGCGGTCACCGACGGCCCGTACCTGGACGCCAAGGAGTTCCTCGCCGGCTACTACCTGGTCGACTGCGCGTCGGAGGAACGCGCGGTCGAGCTGGCCGGCCTGATCCCCGACGCCCGGTACACCGGCATCGAGGTCCGCCAGGTCGTCTTCGAAGCCGATACGGAGAGTTGAACCCGATGAACCGTGACGCCCGGGTCGAGGGCCTGCTCCGATCGCTGGCGCCGCAGGTCCTCGGCGCGGTCGTCCGCCGCTACGGGCACTTCGACGCCTGTGAGGACGCCGTCCAGGACGCCCTGCTGGCAGCCGCCGTCCAGTGGCCCGAGCAGGGCGTGCCCAACAACCCCCGGGCGTGGCTGATCACCGTGGCCGCCCGCCGGGTGATCGACGGGCTGCGCAGCGAGCAGGCCCGCCAGCGCCGTGAGGCCACCGTCGCCGCGCTCACGCCGGCCGACGAGACGGTGACGCCCGGCCCGGGCGAGGAGCCCAAGGCGGCCGAGCAGGACGACATGCTCACCCTGCTCTTCCTGTGCTGCCACCCCTCGCTGACCCCGGGCTCGCAGGTCGCGCTCACCCTCCGGGCCGTCGGCGGTCTGACCACCGCGCAGATCGCGCACGCCTTCCTGGTCCCCGAGGCCACCATGGCCCAGCGGATCAGCCGGGCCAAGCAGCGGATCAAGGCCACCGGGCTGCCGTTCCGGATGCCGCCGGAGAACGAGCGCACGGAACGCCTGGCGGTCGTGCTGCAGGTGCTCTACCTGATCTTCAACGAGGGCTACACCACCACCAGCGGTCCCGACCTCCAGCAGCCCGAACTCGCCCGCGAGGCCATCCGGCTCACCCGCGAGCTGCACCGGCTGCTGCCCGGGGAGGGCGAGGTCGCGGGCCTGCTGGCGCTGATGCTGCTGACCGACGCCCGCCGGCCGGCCCGCACCCGGCCCGACGGCAGCCTCGTCCCGCTCGCCGAGCAGGACCGCTCCCGCTGGGACCAGGCCGCGCTCAAGGAGGGGCTGGCGCTGATCGCCGAGACCCTCCCGCGGATGGTGACGGGGCCCTACCAGGTGCAGGCGGCGATCGCGGCCGTGCACGGCGAGGCGGTGCGCGCCGAGGACACCGACTGGCCGCAGATCGTGGCCCTGTACGAACTGCTGGAACAGCTCGCCCCCGGACCGATGGTGACGCTCAACCACGCGGTCGCCCTCGCGATGGCCCGGGGCCCGGCGGCCGGGCTGGCCCTGCTGGCGACCCTGGAGGCCGACGGCCGGCTCGCGGGGCACCACCGGCTCGCCGCCGTCCGTGCCCACCTGCTGGAGATGAGCGGCGATCTGGCGGCGGCCCGGGACAGCTACCGGGAGGCCGCCCGGCAGACCGGCAGTCTTCCCGAACGCCGCTACCTGGAGGCCCGTGCCGAGGCGACGAACCACGGGTGACGGACCGCCCGGGACGGACCGCCGGTGACGCACCACGGGGGAGGGACCACCGGCCGCCCGGGGCCCGGAGCCGCACCGGGTGAGCGCGAGGCGCCCCGGGCAGCAGCGGGTCGAAGCCGCTCAGCGCCGGCCGTCCGGCGAGCGCGGCGGCACCAGGGCCAGCACCACCGTCATGCCGAGCAGGGTGCGCAGGTCGGGGCCGATCTCGCCTCCGGTGGCCCGCAGTTCCCGCGCCAGAGCGTCGGCCATCCGTAGCAGTTCGCCGTCGGTGCGGGGGACCAGCCGTGACACCGCGGACAGCGTCACACCGGCGAGCAGGCAGGCCATCACGCCCTGCCGCCACTGCTCCTGGTCGAGGTGCTCGGCCGCGAACGGGCCCATCGCCGCCGCGATCAGTTGCGGGTCGTCGCTGCTCAGGCCGTCGGCGACCAGCTCCAGGCCGAGCCGCACGACGGAGACCGGCAGCAGCTCCAGCGCCCGGAGCACCCCGCGCCGCTGGGCGTCGTCGCCGTAGCGGTAGAGCCGCTCGATCTCGTTCTCCAGGAGGCCGGCGGGCAGCACCTCGGCCAGCACGGTGAGCAGCCGGGCCCGGGCGCGGTCGTCGGCGGTGCCGAAGACCAGCCCCTCGGGGTCGAGCGCCGGCCGGAGGGGCTCGGTGCCGACCGCCTGCCCGGCCAGTGCGAACTCCTCGCGGACGGCGGTGGGGCGCGCCCTGACGCGCCGTTCGGCGCCGGCCAGCCAGCCGAGCTTCGCCGTGCGGAGGACGACCACCGTGCTCCCTCGCGGGACGTTGGTGGCAGGCCAGGATCGGTCCTCGTGGTTCCGCATCATCAACGGTCTCCGAATCGTGGACGACAGCGGTGCAGCCGAGTGCACCAGGTGAACGGAAACGGTCTGTCCGGCAGCCGACCCGCGCCCGGCGGGGCGGCGGTGAGTGCGCAGGCTTCAACTGCGGTCGGCGACTCCCGCTATGTAACAGCGGGGCGCGGAAGACGGTCAAGAACCGCCGGAGGGCCGTGCGGCGGCCGGACGGTCACCGTGGAACGGTGCGTTCACGCAGGTCAGATCACACGAAAGGAGTGAGGGAGAAGGCCTGTGACGGACTGCGGCACCCTGCGGACACCGCACGACACGAGAAGAGGGGCGTGAAGGGGTTTCCTCCGTTCCGAGCGTCGTTCCGAGCGTCGTTCAGGGCGTTGTTCCGAGCTCGTCAGGAGCTCCGTTCGGAGCACCGGTACGAGCACGGCCGCGAGCATCGCTGCCGGCTCCGATGCGGCCGTCGGGGCGGCGTCCACTCCGTCCCCGGCGGCCGCAGCAGCCGGCATCTCTGCCCTGCACTAGGTAGTCGGATCAGACGACGCGACTTCGACATCCGCCGGGAAGATTCTTCGGACTTCTTCGGACTTCTTCTGCGGCCGCCGCGAACGCACAGCGGTCACCGGCGCGGCGATGGTGCGTGCCGCGCCGGTGACCGTTTCGTCCGGCCTGCCGCCGGAGCCGCTCAGAGCCGCTGGAGCGCCTTGCGGTCCACCTTCCCGTTGGCGGTCTGCGGCAGCGTGACCACGAACCGCACGTCCCGCGGGTACTTCTGCGGGGACATCCGGGCACGGACGAAGTCCTTCAGCTCGTCGGCCGAGACCTCGCCGCGCGCGACCACGTAGGCCCTGGTGAGGGTGAGGCCGTCCTCCTGGTAGCCGACGACCGCGCACTCCTCCACGGCCGGGTGGTTCAGCAGGCAGTCCTCGATCTCGATCGGTGACACCCAGACCCCGTGGACCTTCAACAGGTCGTCGGCCCGGCCCCGGTAGTAGAAGTAGCCCTCCTCGTCCCGGGTGAAGAGGTCGCCGGTGCGCACCGTGTGCTCCGCGGGGAAGGTCACGGCCGTCTGCTCCGGTGCCTCCCAGTATCCCGACGCGGCCGTCTCGCCGACCACTTGGAGGACACCGAGCTCGCCGTCCGGCAGCGGATCGCCCTGCTGGTCCACCACGTCCACCTGGTACCCCGGCACCACCGTGCCCAGGCTGCCGATCCGGGCCGCACCGGGCCGGTTCGAGATGTAGGCGTGGTAGACCTCGCAGGAACCGATGCTGTCCATCACCTCGACGCCGAAGGTGTCCAGCCACTTCCGGTGCAGTTCGCCCGGCAGCGCCTCGCCGGCCGAGATGCAGAGCCTGAGCGAACTCAGGTCCCGGCTGCGGGCGTCGGGGTGGTTGACCATCGCCTTGATCATGGTCGGCACGTTGACCAGGACGGTCGGCCGGTGCTCCTCGATCAGGTCGAAGATCCGGTCCGGGGTGGTGCGCTCCGGGAAGACGACTCCGGCGGCGCCCACACCGAACGGGAACAGCACGGCGGTGTCCCGCGAGTAGCCGAAGAACAGCTTCGGCACCGGCAGCACGACGTCGTCCGGGCGCAGGCCGAGGACACCGCGGGCGTACCAGTCGAAGCTCAGCACCGGGCTGCGGGCCGGCACCAGGACGGCCTTGGGCGCACCCGTGCTGCCCGTGGTGAACTTCCACATGACGATGTCGTCGCGGTCGACGTCCACCGCCGTCAGCTCGTCCGACTGCGTGGCCAGCAGCGTCTCGAAGTGCAGCTCGCCCTCGCGCAGTTCCTCCGGTGCCAGACCCATCACCAGGAGGTTGCGCTCGCCGGCCTCGCGCAGCCCGGCCACCGTCGCCCGGTCCACCACCGTGATCGACGGCTTCACGTAGTCCAGGTAGTACCGGTAGTCCTTCGGGTGGAGGTAGCTGTAGACCTCCGCGGTGACGGCACCGATCTTCTGCACGCCGTACCACGTCGCCACGTACTCGACGCCGTCGCTCAGTGCCATCAGGACCCGGTCGCCCCGCCCGATGCCGAGGCCGCGCAACAGATGGCCCACCCGGTTGACCAGCTTGCCCAGTTGGGCGTACGTGGTGCGTCCGTCATGGGTGATCAGCGCGGTCCGCTCGCCGTCGTTGCGGTCGACGAACCAGTCGGCGACGTTGATCCGCTGCGGAAGGTCCTGGTACCGCATGGGGCTGTGCGCCCCGGCCGTGCCGGGTATGTCCGCCTCGGTCACGGGCGCGCCCCCACCAGGTTGCGCAGCCGCTCGGCGGGACGCTCGATGAGGTAGTGGCTCACCGTGGCCAGCAGCACGCTACCGGCGAGGACGAAGACCAGCAGCTCCCAGAAGCCCACCTTGCCCACGAACGCGCCGACCGGGACCGCGGGGTTGCCGAAGACGCTTCCGTTCTTGAACCAGAAGTGGATCATCGGCAGGTGCCAGAGGTAGATGCCGTACGACATCCGGCCGAGGAAGCGCACCGGCGGGTTGCCGAGCACGCCGTCCATCAGCCGCGAGCTGACGCCCGGGACGGTCAGCGGCAGCACCACCAGCATCGCGAAGAGGATGGTGAGCACCTGGATGGTCAGCTGCTGGGCCAGGCCGCCGTAGGTGCCCATGCCCGGGATGCCGAAGGGCTTGGGGATGTTGAGCAGGAACACCACGCCCGCGCCGAGCCAGCACAGGTTGGGGCGCGCGGCCACCATCCGGAAGAGCGCGGGGGGCTCGGTCCTCGTCTCGGCGTAGGCCAGCAGCGCCGCGAGCGCCATGCCTCCGGCGAAGAAGCTGAAGGAGCCGAAGGGGAAGAACGAGTAGTAGAAGACGTCGGCCTTCATGGCGGGCAGGTACGCGAAGGTGGTCCAGCCCAGGCTGGCCAGCGCGATCAGCGACAGCGGCAGCACCAGCCGGCGGGCCCGGCGGCTCTCGTCGGCGCCGCCGGACGCGAACTTCTGGACGAGCCAGCCGACCAGCGGCAGGCTCAGGTAGAACACCAGCTCGGTCGGGACGGTCCAGGTCGGCTCGAGACCGGGGATCCAGTCCATCGGGTTCCTGGTCAGCACGAAGTGCACCATCAGGATGGGCTTGAGCAGGAACCAGAGCCCGTCGATCTTGTCCCAGTCGAGCAGCAGCAGGACGGCCAGTGCCATCGCCCAGTAGGCCGGCACGATCCGCAGCGCCCGCTTCCAGAGGAAGGGGAGAGTGGCGGGGCGCTTGGTCCCGGATATCGCGGCACGCGCGAACGGGCGGAAGAGCAGGAGGCCGGACAGCACGAAGAAGGGCGACAGGCACACCTCCAGGCCGTTGGCCAGCACGCTCCACAGGTTGTGCCCCGGCTCGGCCATGGAGTGGCTGACGTTGGCCTCGTAGGCCACGTGGTACGCGAGCACGCCGACGGCGGCCAGCCCGCGGAGCCCTTCGAGGGTGGGAACCTTCTTCGTCGGCTGGGCCTCCCGGCCTCTGCTGCCGGTGGGTCTCTCTGTCACTGCCATGCGTGGTCCCCCTCGGGTGACTGTGTTCTGGTGTCGGGCACTGTCGAGGGCCGAGCCGCCGGTGTGGCGGCGGCTCGGCCCGGTCCGAGGTCTCAGCTGGCGGCGGCCTTGGCGATGACCTCGCTGAGGTGGTCGACGGCGGAGGCCGGACCGGGGAAGAAGCGGTTCTTGGTCAGCGCGAAGGCGATGCCGGTCTCGGTGTCGGCGTAGGCCGTGCTGCCGCCCATGCCGGGCATGCCGAACACGGACAGGGTGTCCTGCGGGTTGGCCCCCGGGCGGCCGAGGTTGTAGCCCAGGGCGCGCGGCATCGGGAAGCCGATCATCTGGTCGACGTCGGCGGTGGCCACGGCCGTGACCTCCCGCAGCCGGTCCTCGGAGATCAGCCGGACACCGTCCACCTCGCCGAGCAGCGCGGCGTACATCCTGGCCACGGCGCGGGCCGTCATGGTGCCGCCCGAGGGGATGTCGGAGGTGAGCACCAGCGGATTGTTGCCGTAGTCGGCGCTCGGGGTCACGGCCGCCGGAGTGGCCTTGAACAGCGGCATGTCGGCGGGCATCATGGCCAGCATCTCGGCGCTGCCGGGCGCGTCCTCAAGGCGGGCCAGCCGGCCGAGCTCGGTCTCCGGGACGCCGAAGTACAGCTCGTCCGCGATGCCGAGCGGAGTGGCCACCTCCTCCTTGAGCACCTGGGAGATCGGCTTGCCGGTGGCCCGGCGGACGATCTCACCCATCACGAAGCCCCAGGTCATCGCGTGGTAACCGGTCTTGGTGCCGGGCTCCCACCAGGGCTCGGTGTCGGCGAGCAGGGCGACCATCGAGTCCCAGTCGGACAGGTCCTTGACGGTGAGGTCGGCCGGCACCGCCGGGAGGCCGACCGAGTGGGTCAGCGCGTGGCGGACGGTCGCGTTCTCCTTGCCGTGGGCACCGAACTCCGGCCAGAGCTCGACGATCGGGGTGTCGTAGTCAAGGGCGCCGCGCTCGGCGAGGACGTGGACCACCGTCGCGGTCACGCCCTTGCCGGTCGAGGCGCTGTAGAACGGGATGTCCGAGGTGACCGGACGGCCGTCCGCGTCGGCGGTGCCCGCCACCGCGTCCACCACCAGCTCGCCGTTCTGGTACACCGCGACCTGGATTCCCTGCTCGGCGCCGGACTCCACCATCTCGTCGATGGCCTGCTGGACGATCTTCTGCATGATGCTCATGCCCTTTCGACTTTCGTTCTGTGGATCCGGCGCCCCACGGGCACCGTTCACATGAGACATCGGTGCCGTCGTCGGGATCTCTACATCCGTCCGCCCGGTGTTTGAAGATTTTTTCGGTTCACCCGGACGGCGGCGGTCAGTCGCTCCAGCGGTGGCTGTAGTACTCGAAGTCCAGCGCCTGCCCGTCGAGCGCGGCGTGCAGCTCGGCGACCGCGGCCCGGGCCGCCGCCCGTACGGAGGGCACCTGGCAGGAGGCGGCCAGCCCGTGCAGGACGCGGTAGCAGTCCCGCAGCCGCTCCTCCTCCTCGGGCGAGAGCCGGGCTCCGGCCGCGGGGTTCTGGTCAACCGGCTCGTTCGTCATGGAATCGCGCTGCCTTCACTTCGAATCGGGGGAGACTGCCGGGGTCGGCCAGCTCGACCTCCGGACGCAGGCCGAGCTGGCGCTTCATCTCGGTGCTGATGCGCTCGCAGAGCTCGGCCGGGTCGGACCGGCGGGTGGCCGGTGCGGGCCGCGGCTCGACCCGCAGGACGACGGTGTCGAGCCCGCGCACGGTCCGCAGGACCGTCTGGTACTCGCTGACCTGGTCGAACCCGCGCATGATGTCCTCGATCATCACCGGCGTGACCGAGATGCCGCGGACCTTGCGCATGTCGTCGGTCCGGCCGAGGATGCCGCCGTCGTACCAGTCCCAGGTCCGGCCGCAGCCGCACTCGTGCCAGGGCCGCTTCACCACCAGGTCCTCGGTCCAGTAGCGGAAGATCTGGATGCCCTCGCGGCCGAGGGCCGTCATCACCCGGACGCCCTGCTCCCCGTAGCCGACCGGCTCCCGGGTGACCGGGTGCAGGACCTCCTCGATGACCCCCGGCTCGATGATGTGGCAGCCGCCCGGTTTCGCCGGGCACTCGAACATGAAGACGGTGGCGAGTTCGGTCATCCCGGCGAAGTTGTGGACCCGCGCCCCGAAGGCGTCGGCGATCGCGCGCGCGGTCGACTCCGGGCGCGGTTCGGCGCCGGTCACCACGATCCCCACGTTCGCCTCCGCGGCCAGGTCGACGCCCATGTCCCGGGCCGTCTCCACGAGCCGCATCGCGTAGGTGGGGGTGCAGCCCAGGACCTCGACCTGCTGGTCGATCAGCAGCCGCACCCGGCTGCGGGAGTCCATCGAGCCGATCGGGACGACCATGCCGCCGACCCGCTCCAGGGCGTAGTGCATGCCCCAGTAGCCCATGAACAGGCCGTACCCGAAGGCGACGCAACCCCGCTGCCCGGCCCGGACGCCCGCGCCGTACAGGGCCGTGCACCACATGTCGACGGCCCAGGCCCAGTCGCGGGCCGTGTCGAAGGTGCGGAACGGCGGGTTGCCGCTGGTGCCGCTGGTCTGGTGGTAGCGGATCGCCAGCGCCGGATCGGTCGAGGGCATCGTGCCGTACGGCGCCGGCGCGTTCTGCTGGGCGGCGATCAGGTCGGACTTGTACACCAGCGGCACCCGGTCGACGTACTCCTCCAGGGAGGAGACGCCCTCCGGAAGGCGCTCGCGCCAGAACGGCGAGTGCCCCCTGGCGTGTTCCAGGGCGCGCTGCAGCTTCCGCCACTGCCACCGCGCGAGGTCCTCGCGCGGCATGGTCTCCGTCTTCGGGTTCCAGTACTGGGAGACGGTAGGGAACGGTCTCATGATTCCATTCGGGTTTCGACGAACGCCGGCCGCAGGACGCACAGGTCGGCCCAGCCGGCGGCGAGCACGGTGTGGATCTGGTCGAGGGTGCGCAGCGAGTCGTCCACCATGACCGCGATCCCGGCTTCGTTGCGCACCGCGTCGGCGAGTGGGAGGACGCTCGACTGCTCGCCGGCGGACCCGCGGGCCTCCAGCAGGACGAGGTCCGCGCCGTGTCCGGCCAGCTGCCGGGCCAGCGCCACCAGGGCGCCCGGCTCGGTGGGCGCGGGGCCGGCCGGGTCGGGGCCGAGCGCCACCGCGAGCGGGCGGGGGGCCGGCCAGCAGGTCCGCAGCGCCTCCAGCGCCTCCAGGGCCCGCTTCGGCGGGTCGGCCAGCAGCTCCGACCACGGCTCGGAGCAGAGGTCGAGCATCAGCATCGAGCAGCCGTCCTCGAGGGCCAGCCGGGCCGCCTGCGAGTAGCTCCCGGGGTCGTCCGTCGGGGCGAGCCGGCGGCAGGTCGGTGCGCCGTTCCGGTCGGCCGCTCCCGCCCGGTCCACCGCTCCGGTTCGGTCGGCCGCGCCGGGGGCCGGGTCGAGCACCAGGCCGCTGCCGAGCGTCCCGGGCGTCCCGGCCTCGCTCACCAGGCGGTTGTCCAGCTGCAGCCCGCCGATCCGCAGCGGGGCGAACGCGGGCGGCGGCGCCAGCTCCGTCGTCCGTCCGGACGCCCGGCCGTGGAACCAGCCGTCGAACCGGGCCGAGAACTCGGGGTCGCGGTCCGCGATGTCGGCATGGGTGATCCGCCAGGACCGGGCCACCAGCTGGTAGACGAACTGGATCGGCTCGAAGTCGGCGTAGCGGTGCACGTTCTCGAAGTACCGCTCGGACCTGCGCGCCGCCCGCTGGAACTTCTCGACCCTCGGCATCCGGGCGCGCTCGAAGCGGGCCAGGGCGTCCCCGAGCCCTCCGGTCCGGGCCCGCAGCTCGTCGGCCAGCACGATGGCGTCCTCGATCGCGAGCCGGGTGCCCGAACCGATCGACCAGTGCGCGGTGTGGGCCGCGTCGCCGATCAGGACCACGTTGCGGTGGTGCCAGGTGGCACAGTCGAGCTGCCGGAAGTTGGCCCAGCGCGCGCCGTTGGACCGGATCGGCCGGCCGTCGAGGTCCGCCGCGAAGATCTCCTCGCAACGGCGCAGCGACTCCTCCTCGCTCAGCCGCGAGAACCCGGCCCGCTGCCAGGTCTCCTCGGCGACGTGGATGATCATCGAGCTCCAGGACTGGCCCGACGGGTAGCAGTACCCGTGGAAGCGGCCCCACTCGGTGTCGCGGAAGATGTAGGTGAAGTAGGGGAAGACCTTGTCGACGCCGTACCAGGCGTAACGGAACTCCGACGGCTCGAAGTTCGGCCGGAAGACGTCCTGGTAGGCCTGCCGGACCACGGAGTTCACGCCGTCGGCGCCGACCACGAGATCGGCCTCGGCGTGGTCGGCCAGGCTGTCCACCCGGTGGTGGTGGTGCACCCGGGCGCCGAGCCCGGTGGCGGTGTCGCGCAGGATGGCGAGGAGGGCGGCCCGGGGGACGCCGTGGAACCGGTTGCCGTTCACCAGCATCCGGGAGTCCCGGTACCGGACGTCCACCGGCGTCCAGGTGGTGCCGGCGTCGACGATCGCCGCGTGGGTCACCGGATCCACCCGCCCGAGTTCGTCCAGCGCTCCCTCCGGGAAGACGACGCCCCAGCCGTACGTCGTCTCCGGGCCGTTCCGTTCGAAGACCCGCACGTCGTCCGCGATTGCGTACCGGCGGAGCAGGACGGCGAGGAAGAGCCCGCCGGGGCCGCCGCCGATGATGTCGACTCGCATGTGTTTCACCGCTCCGGTGGCGATCCGTCAAGAATGGTGGCCGCCTTCCAGCGGCCGATGTGCTGCCGCAGCGCGCTCGGACGGGCCGCGGGCTCCGTCCGGGACAGCACGCTGATCAACCGGCTCCCGATCACCACGCCGGCCGCGTCCGTGGCGAAGGCCCGGATCTGCTCCTCGTCCCGGATGCCGAACCCGACCAGGAAGGGCCGGCCGGCCGTCTCACCGAGCCGCCGGGTGAGGCGGGTGGCCGCGGCGAGGTCGAGGTCCGCCCCGGTGCGGTCGGCCAGGTTCCGGTACGTCAGGTGGGCGGCCGCCGACTCCAGCCGCCGGACCAGTGCCGGGTCGGCGGCGGGAGCGATCCCCGGGACGGCGCTGAGACCGGCCGCCGCGATGCGCTCCAGATCGTCCGGGCCGTCCGGCCGGGCGAGCACCAGGGCGTCCACCCCGGCCGTGGCCGCTCGGGAGAGGAGGCGGTCCCAGCCGAGGTCGGCGACCGTCTCCGGGTACACCAGGAGCAGCAGCGGGAGGTCCGGCGCGGTACGGCGCAACTCGCCGAGCCACTCCCACGACTGCTCCTGGTCCGTGCCGCGGGCGCGTTCGAAGGACCGGGCGATCTCCTCGCCGCGTGGGCGGGTGTTCGGGGTCGGGAGGCCGAACTCGAGGATGTCCGCGCCCGCGTCGACCGCTGCCAGGGCCGGGTCCGACGGGTCGGTGGTCAGCGGGTCGCCCAGCGTCAGATAGATCGTCAGGGCCCGTTGCCGTGCCGCGTCCAACCGGTTCAGGCAGCGTCCGAGCCGGTCGCCGGCCCGGTCGGACGGGGTCGACGGGGGCGCGTCCATCCGTGTCACGCCTAGGCCGCCCTCGCCGCGTTCCGCAGCGACCGGACGGTGGCCGCCGGGTCGGTGCTCTTGGCTATGGCGGTGCCGACGAGGATGCAGTGGGCCCCGGCGCTGGCGGCCCGGCTCATGTCCGCCTCGGAGTGGAAGGCGCTCTCGGAGATCACCAGGAGGTCGGGCGGGCAGCCGGCGATCAGCTCCTCGCTGAGGCTGACGGTGCCGTCGTCCAGTTCGAGTGCCGTGATGTCCCGGTTGTTGATGCCCACGGCGATCGCACCGAGCTCGACCGCGCGCTCCAACTGCTCGGCGCTGTGGACGCCGACGACGACCTCCAGCCCGAGCTTCTCCGCGCGGCTCTTCATGGCGCCGAAGAGCTCCGGGTCGGGGACGGTGCTCAGCGAGAGCTGCACGGCGTCGAAACCCGCCTCGTACGCCTCGTCCATCTGCTCCACCGTCCGGAAGAACTCCTTGCGCATCAGTGGAACTCCCGCCACCCGGCGGATCCGTCGCGCGATCGCGATGCTTCCCCCGAAGAAGTCGGGGTCGGTGGGGGTCGAGAGCGCGTCGGCTCCACCCTCCATCAACGCCTGGACGTAGGGCTCGAGTTGCTCGTCGGAGATCAGATCCCCGTCCCGTGGGGACCGGCACTTGACGTCGACCATCAGCGCCGGCCGGCGGTTTCGGCGCGCGCTGGCGAGCACCTCATAGAGGCTCCGGCTTTCCATGATCCTCCTCTCGGTTCGATGACTCCACATTGTGGTCGGGGCAAACGCGGCGGACTTCTTCCGTCGTGCTGTAACGGTTCCGGTCGGAGTGCTTCACCCACCGCGCGAGCAGGTCCGCCGCGGCGCCCGAGTCGACCGCCAGGGCGGCCCGTTCCAGTCCGGCGGCGAGGTCGTCCTCCAGCGATCCGGAGAAGCCGTCGTAAGTGGCCAGTGCGGCGGCCGCGTTGAGCAGCACCGCGTCCCGCACCGCGCCGCGTTCGCCGCGGACCAGTGCGCGGACCGTCTCCGCGTTGGCCGCCGCGTCCCCGCCCCGCAGGTCGTGCGACCGTGCCCGGGGGATGCCCAGCGCGAGCGGGTCGAGCACGCGCTCGGTCACCGTGCCGTCCTGGACCAGCCAGACGCTGCTGGTGGTCGTGGTGGTGAGCTCGTCCAGGCCGTCGTCGCCCCGGACCAGCAGCACGGTCGCCCCGCGCCGGGCGAAGACCTCGGCCAGCAGCCGGGTCCGGTCCGGGAAGGCGCAGCCGACCAGGGCGTGGGACGGCCGGGCCGGATTGAGCAGCGGCCCGAGCAGGTTGAAGATCGTCGCCACGCCCAGGGCCCGCCGGGTGTCGGCGATGTGACCCAGCGCCGGGTAGCACACCGGGCCGAACATGAACCCGATGCCGAGCTCGGCCACGCAGCCCGCCACGGCCTCCGGTTCCAGGTCGATGGCGACGCCCAGCCGCTCCAGCACGTCCGCCGCGCCGGACCTGGACGTCGCGCTGCGATTGCCCACCTTGGCGACGGTGGCACCGGCCGCGGCGGCCACCAGTGCCGCCATGGTCGAGATGTTCACCGAGTGGGACCGGTCGCCACCGGTGCCCACGATGTCGAGGGCGCGGGGGGTGCCGAGCCGGACCGGACGGGCGTAGCCGAGCGTCGTCTCGGCCAGTGCGGCGACCTCGGCCGGCGTCTCGCCCTTCGCGCGCAGCGCGACCAGGAAGCCGGCGACCTGGGCCGGCGCCGCGGCGCCGGACATGACGCGGCCCATGACCCAGGCGATGTCCTCGGCCGTGAGGTCCCGGCCGTCGAGGAGTCGGTCGATCAGCCGATGCCAGTCGGGAGTCGCCCGGCCGGCGGCAGGCTGACTACGCGTCGGCAGAGCTCCCATGACCGTCCCCCGGTTCGTCGTGCCGATCGGCTGCACCGGCGGCCGCCGGAACCTCCACCGGACGGGCCTCGATCAGCGACGACCTCGCCGAGCGGTCGATCCCGACGAGTTCGAAGCCGCTCTCGGTGAGCAGCCGCCGCCAGGATGTCTCGCTGCGCTCGCGCCCCCCGAGCAGCACCAGCATGTGCAGGTCGAGCAGCTTCGCGGGGTGCGGCCGGGAGTCGTCCGGGATCACCTGCTCCAGGATGAGCAGCCGGGCCCCGGCCCCCATGGCCTGGTGGCAGCGGCGGAGGATCTCCACGGCCCGGTCGTCGGCCCAGTCGTGCAGGATCTGCGCGAGGACGTAGACGTCGCCACCGGACGGGACGGTGGCGAAGAAGTCGCCGCCCACCACCTGGCAGCGCTCCCGCACGTCATCGTCGCCCAGCCCGTGCCGGGCCTCCTCGGCCACCTGCGGCAGGTCGAACAGCACTCCGCGCAGCTGCCGGTGCCGGGCCAGCAGGGTGCCCAGCAGCCGGCCGTTGCCGCCGCCGACGTCGACGACCGTGCCGACCCCGCTCCAGTCCCGGTCGAGCAGGGGCAGCAGCCGCAGCGTCACCAGCCCGGCCTGGCTCTCGTTGAAGGTGGCGTGCGCCTCGGGGTGGTCGCCGAGCCAGTCGAACATGGGCTTGCCGAAGACGGTCTCGAAGGCCGGGAGTCCGGTCCGCAGCGCGTGGGTGGCCGCCGTCCACGTCTGGTACGCCTCGCCGGCCATCAGCGAGGCGAGGTGGTGCAGCGAGCCCGGCGCGTCGCGGTGCAGCAGCGCGCCGAGCGGGGTGACGGCGAAGGTGCGGGCGGGCTCCTCCACGAAGAGCCCCTCGGCCGTGAGGACCCGCAGGAAGCGGTGTAGGGCGTCCGGGTCGGCGCCGACCCTCGGGGCCAGCTCCTCGACCGGGACGGCCTCCTCGCCGAGGCTCTCGACCACCTTGAGTTCGCTGACGGCGAAGATCGCCTGGGAGACGATGTACCCCATGATCTTCCGGCGCAGCAGGCTGTTCAGGTCGTCGTCATCAGACACGGTGTTCTCCGTCGGTCGCGGCGGGTCTCCGGGCCTGGTCGCGGGTGCCTTCCCCCGCGCCACGCAGTTCCGGAAAGAGGTGGATCTCGGCGGTGGCCTTCAGATAGTCGGCGCCGGCGGTGCCACCGGTGCCGGGGGAGTCCTTGATGATCTTCCGGGTGATCCCCCAGTGGGTCCGCTTCATGGCGCGCCAGCTGTCGTCGAGCCGTGCCATCGGTTCGGCCACCACCGCCAGCGCGTCCTCGCCCAGGGTCGACGCCAGCTCCCGGTAGACCTCCTGGAGGGTGGGGCTCGGCACCTCGACCCGGGCGATCTTGTCGTCGGCGGCGGTGCGGGGCCGCGGGGCGGTGATCCGCTCGATCTGCCGGTAGCCGCGGGACTGGATGGCGCTGCGCCCGACGGTGTGCGCGCGGATGATCGCGAAGCCCTCGCGTGACATCGTGGTGAGCACCCGGTAGAGGATCGGGGTGCTCTCCACCCGCTCGGCCGCGCCCGTGAGTTCGGCGGCCGCCGTGGTGAGGTCACCGGACCGCAGGGCGGTCAGCGCCCGTTCCAGACATCGGTACGTCCGCCGGTAGAGCAACTCGAAGAGCTGCACGCTGCGGATGAACATCAGTTCGTCGTGGACGGGCGTGGACGGCAGCATCGAGACTTCGGCCGCCTGTCGGGCGGTCTCCGCTGTCGTGTCCAGCACCGCCTGCGCGAGCCGCCGGCCGTAGCCGGCCAGCGCCGGGTCGTCCCGGTCAGGCGTTCGGACGAACTGCCCTTCCGGTAAAGCGAGTTCGCGCGCCTTCGGGGTCAACTCCGCCACCCGCGCCAGCGCCTGGACGACCGCGTGGGTCCGCACCCGCTGCCAGTGCGCGTCCGGCGTCACCGCCAGGGCCCCGCTCTCGGCCAGCAGGAGATCGGCCAGCAGGGCGCGCATCTGGGTGTCGATGCCCGCGTCGGTCTCCGACTCGCCGTCGAGGGCGGCGATCCGTTCGAGCATCCGGATGAGGAGGTAGGAGTCGTAGTCGCCGTCGTCCTGGTCGAAGGTGCTCGGCAGCCAGTCGAGGATCAGCCGGTGGTCCGGCCGGGCCGATAAGGACAGTCTGCGGTCCAACTCGTGCAGTGCGTCGACCAGTTCGGGCGACGCGTAGTTCCGCCCGGTGGTCTGGTAGTGGTCGAGGATCTCCTTGAACGGAAAGCGCTCGGTCGAGCCGGGTCCGTCGTCCGTCTCCAGCCCGACGGTCCACTCGGTGAGGCGGGCCAGGGCCGCCGCGGAATCCGGTAGGTGGCCGGGACGGGCGCCGCGGAGACTGATCCCCGCCACGCCCGTGTGCAGCGGCCAATCGGTCGCCGCGGTGTCAGGGGTACGACCGTCGGTTCGGTCGGTCTGAGGGTTTCCTTCCGACAGGTACATGCCACACCTCTGGAATAGTGGCCTGATGGGAAGCGCGAGGCGGATCGCGAACCGATCCCGCCCCACATCTCGATGCCTCTCGCTACATCTCTCGCCGCAGCTCCCGCTACATCTCGCTGCGGATCGCCCAGAGGTCGGGGAACACCGGCTGGTGCAGGGTGCCGCGCAGATAGGCGGCGCCGGCCGAGCCCCCCGTGCCGGGCTTCGCGCCGATGATCC
Source organism: Kitasatospora sp. NPDC005856 (assembly GCF_040629945.1). Classification (NCBI taxonomy): domain Bacteria; kingdom Bacillati; phylum Actinomycetota; class Actinomycetes; order Kitasatosporales; family Streptomycetaceae; genus Kitasatospora; species Kitasatospora sp. NPDC005856. The sequence goes on from NZ_JBEXWT010000040.1 coordinate 47,812, forward strand.
GCTCGGCCATCTTGGCGTGCCGGTAACGCCACTCCTGCATCAGCTCGTCCAGGTCGAGCAGCCGCTCGCACAGCTGCGCCGCCACGCCGCCGTCCCGGTAGACCTGCTGCAGCAGCGACTGCACCGTCTCCGACGGCTCCAGCGGCAGCGAGGCGTCCCGGTGCAGTCGGTCCTGGGGCACCGGGTAGCCGCGCAGAGAAAGGTAGTCGAGGAAGGAGTCGAACACCGAGGGCCGGGTCATCGCCGCGGTGATGCCGGCCCACTCGGCACTGTCCTGCGGGTACTGGCGGACCATCGCGGCCTCGCGCCGGCCCAGTACCGCCTCGATCTGGCGGAACTGGGCCGACTGGAAGCCGCTGCCGTTCAGCACCGACCGGAACGCGTTGAACTGGTCCGCCGTCATCGTCTCGATCAGGCCGACGTTACCGACCACCGACCGGAAGGCGGTGAGCAGCCGGTGCAGCTGCCGCAGGGACCCGCCGCTGTCGCCGTCGGACAGTGTCCGCTGCAGTTCCGCGAATTCATGGAGGATCAGCTTGAAGAAGATCTCGTGCGCCTGGTGAACCACAATGAAGAGCAGCTCGTCGTGCACATCCGTGCGCGGCCTCTGCAATGCCATGAGTTCATCCAGCGCCAGATATGCGGAGTAGTCGAGAACCGCCGTGTCGTCGCCCGCCATAGCCCACATCCGAATCGAACAGTGAAACCGAACAGGAGATTTGCCACAGGCTATCGGGCGGCGCGGGGAAACGACAGGAGAATGCCAAGATTCAGCAAACCGGAAGACGCGGCTCCGTCAGGTCAGCGAACGCAGGGCGTGGACGGTGGCGAGGATCTCCGCGTGCGAGAGGTAGAGGCCGTTCAGGCCGAAGCGCAGAAGGTCCGGCGGCCGCACGTCGCCCGTGAAGCCGCGTTCGATCATGGCCGCCATGAGCCGGCCGGCCTCCGGATGGCCGAGGGTCAGCTGACTTCCCCGTCGTTCGTCCTCGCGCGGCGTCACCAGCTCGAAGCCGCGCCCCGCCAGGTGTTCGTCGACGCAGGCGATGAAGAACCGGCTCAGCGACAGGCTCTTGGCCCGGAGCCGCCGCAGGTCGATGCCGTCGAAGACGTCCAGGGCCGCGTCCAGGGCCAGCAGCGACAGGACGGCCGGCGTGCCGATCCGGTAGCGGCCGATCCCTTCGGCGGGGCGGTAGTCCGGCGTCATCGCGAACGGGTCGGCGTGGCCGTTCCAGCCGGTCAGCGGCTGGTCGAGGTGGTCGTGGTGGCGGCGGGCCGCGTAGCCGAAGGCGGGGGCGCCCGGGCCGCCCGACAGGAACTTGTAGCCGCAGCCGACGGCGAAGTCGATCCCGTCCCGGTCCACCGCGAGCGGGACGGCGCCCACCGCGTGGCTGACGTCCCAGACCACCACGCCCCCCGCGCGGTGGGTCGCCTCGGTCAGCCCGGCGAGGTCCCACAGCTCACCGGTGCGGAAGTCGACGGCGCTGGCGGTGGCGACGGCCAGCCGCTCGCCGCAGTCGGCCAGCGCGTCGGCGAACTCGGGCATCGGGGCTTCGCGCAGCTCCAGGCCGAGCAGCCGGGCCACCGAGGCGGCGAGGTAGCGGTCGGTGGGGAAGCCGGCGGCGTCCATCAGCAGGACGTCGCGCCCGGGGCGCAGCCGGGCGGCGGCGACCAGGGAGTTGAACAGCTGGACGGAGGTGGAGTCGCCGGCCACGGTCTGGCCGGGCGCCGCCCCGAGCAGCCGACCGATCCGGTCGCCGACGCGCAGCGGAGCGTCCCACCAGCCGTCCTCGCTCCAGCCGCCGATCAGGTGCTCGCCCCACTGCTCGGCGACGACCCGGCGGATCCGTTCCGGCACCCCGGCCGACAGGGCGCCCAGCGAGTTGCCGTCCAGGTACACCGTGCCCGGTGGCACCAGGAACCACTTGCGGGCCGCGGCGAGCGGGTCGTTCCGGTCGAGCTCGGCGGCGGCTTCCTGGGTGGTCACAGGCCCACCTGCGCGAACACCGCGGCACCGAGCTCGGACGCCGGGTCGGAGAGGTCGAACGGGAGGTCGAAGTGGTTGCGGTCGGCGGCGACGATCTCGCGCACGGCGGCCGCGCGCGGCCGGACCGCCCGTACCAGGTCGTCCTGCTGGCGGCCGAACTCCTCCGTCTCGACGCCGCCCCTGGCCACGACGAGGGCGGGCAGTCGCGCGGGCAGCCGGTGGATCGGGCTGAGCCGGGCCGCCGCCGCGGCGTCGAGCCCCAGCGGCCGGTTCACGTAGGTGTGCCGCACCGGTTCGAGGTCGAAGACGCCGCTGAGCAGGACGGCCCCGGCGAAGGCGTCGGCCGGGTGGCGGCCGCCCGGCAGCCAGTCGTCCAGCAGCGCCGTCAGGACCAGGTGCGCACCGGCGGAGGAGCCGCTGAGGTGGACGCGGCCGGGGTCCACCCCCAGCTCCACCGCGTGTTCCAGCAGCCAGTGCAGGGCGCGGCGGACCTGGGCGACGATCTCGTCCAGCCGGTACTCGGGCGCCAGTCCGTAGCCCAGCGCCGCGAACGCGGCGCCGGCCCCCACCAGGCCGGGGGCCGGGAAGGACGACTCGTCCTTGCTCAGCTCCTGCCAGTAACCGCCGTGCACGAAAACCACGAGCGGAGCGTTCCGGGAGGCCGCCGGGAAGAAGTCCAGGGTTTCCGACGGTTCGTGGCCGTAGGGTATTCCCCGGCGCACCTCCAGCTCCACCCGGGCCTTCTCACTGTCGCCGGTGTAGCGGTCCACGAAGACGCTCAGGTCGGACACACAGGAACTTGGCGAGTACTGCCGGTCCAGCGTCCGCTGGTCGTATCCGCGGTATACCGGCGATTCCATGCAGGGCCTTTCCGTTTCTGCCCGGCGCCGATTCCGGCGCCGGGCGGGTTCGAGATTTTCCGGTCAGCGCACGCGGCGCGCGAAGGTGCGGACGTCACCGACGAACAGTTCGGGTTCCTCCAGCGCGGCGAAGTGCCCGCCGCGCTCGAACTCGGACCAGTGGGCGAGGGTCGGCAGGATCTGCTCGGCCCAGCGGCGGATCGGCCGGACGGCGTCCTCGGGGAAGACGGCCACCCCGACCGGGGCGGCGAGCGGCCACGGGCCGGCCCAGGTGGTGATGAACTCGGAGTCCAGCCGGTTGGACTCGTAGTAGAGCTGGGCGCTGGAGCCCGCGGCGGCGGTGAACCAGTAGATCGCGGCGTTGGTCAGCAGCCGGTCGCGGCTCACCGCGTCCTCCGGCACCTCCTGCGCGGCCGTCCACTCCTTGAACTTCTCGACGATCCAGGCGAGTTGACCGACCGGCGAGTCGGTCAGGCCGTAGCTGAGCGTCTGCGGCCGAGTGGACTGGATCTTGCGCCAGCCGGCCCCGTCCTGCTCGAAGTTCGCGGCGAACTGCAGCCGGGCCAGGTCCGCCTCGCCCAGGTTGGCGAACTCGGCCGGGTCCTGCGGCGGGAAGGTGGCGAGCATGTTGAGGTGGACGCCCGCGACGTGCGCCGGGTCGGCCAGGCCGAGCTGGAGCGAGACCGGCATGCCCCAGTCGCCGCCCTGGACGAGGTACCGGTCGTAGTCGAGCCGGTGCATCAGCTCGGCCCAGGCCCGGCCGACCCGGGCGGTGTCCCAGCCGGTCTCCCGGGGGCGCCCGGAGAAGCCGTAACCGGGCAGCGAGGGGATGACCACGTGGAACGCGTCGGCCGGATCGCCGCCGTGCGCCCGCGGGTCGGTCAGCGGCCCGATGACGTCCAGGAACTCCACCACCGAGCCGGGCCAGCCGTGGGTGATGATCAACGGCATGGCGTCCGGCTCCGGCGAGCGCACGTGCAGGAAGTGGATGTCCACGCCGTCGATCTCGGTCAGGAACTGCGGGAACGTGTTGAGGTGGGCCTCGGCCTTGCGCCAGTCGAAGCCGGTGCGCCAGTACTCGGCCAGCTCCTTCAGGTAGCCGAGCGGAACGCCCCGCTGCCAACCCACGCCCGGCAGCTCACCGGGCCAGCGGGTCGCCGCGAGGCGGCGGTCCAGGTCGTCGAGGGCTTCCTGCGGGACGTCGATACGGAAGGGGCGCATGCCAAAGTCCTCTCGGTGGGACTGTCGGGGTCGTGGGTGGTGAGACGGCGGGCCGGAACCGGCCGGCCGGGTCTCAGGCGGCGATGGGGGTGTTCTGGTACGAGGCGATCTTCCATTCGGAGCCCTCGCGGGCCAGCACCCAGGTGGCCCGGATCGCGCGCTCGGCCGTCACCTCGGTGTCCCCGGGGGCCAGCACGCCGCCCCGGGTGACCAGCACGGCCACGTTCTCGGCCAGCGGACGGACCGACACCGGGTCGCCCGCGACGCGGGTGCCCTTGAACGGGCCGGCGAAGGCGTGGGTCATGAAGGCGCGGATCGCCTGACGGCTCGTCAGGAAGACGTCCCCGGGCAGGATCAGCGTGGCGTCCTCGGTGAAGACCTCGGCGAAGCCGTCGGCGTCCTGCTCGGCCCAGGCGGCGACGATGCGCTGCGGGACGGCGCTCAGCGCGGCGGTGTCGGGGGTGTTGGGAGTGGCGGACATGGTCTCTCCTTCTCCGGTGGTCCCGGGAGCGATCAGGGCGCCCGGGTGACGGAAAGCCTCACAGCAGGCGCTGAGGGGCGACAACTCCCCGATTGCGATGGTTGATTGCCCGGCAAGCAGGCCGGGAAATGCCTCGGGTGCGCCGCAATCCGGGAGATGCGGGCACCGCGTCCGACTGCCAGCCTCGACAGGGCCGATCAACGACCGCGGCCCGGACGGCCAACCGTCCCGCGTGGGCCGCCCACTTCGGAGGAGCCCCGATGACAGCCAAGGAATCCCCGTCCAGGGAAGAACTGGTGAGCCGTGCCGCCGAGCTGGTGCCGCTGCTGCAGAAGAACGCGCTGTGGCACGAGGAGAACCGCCGGCTGTCCGACGAGACCCTGGCGGCGCTGACCGACTCCGGTCTGCTGCAGATCCGGGTGCCCCACCGCTACGGCGGCTACGAGTCCGACATGCGCACCGTGGTGGACGTGATCGCCGAGCTCGGCCGCGGCGACGGCTCCACCGCCTGGGTCATGGCGGTCTACGCGATCAGCTCCTGGATGGCCGGCCTGTTCCCGGACGAGGTGCAGGACGAGATCTTCGCCGACCCGGGCGTGCGGGTGAGCGGCATTCTCAGCCCGACCGCCGTCGCCGTGCCGGTCGAGGGCGGCGTGCTGCTGAACGGCAAGTGGACGTTCAACTCGGGTGCGCTGCACAGCTCCTGGAACACCAACGCGGCCGTGCTGATGACCCCGGACGGGCCGCAGCCGATCATGGTGGCGGTCCCGCTGTCGGACCTGGAGATCGTCGACGACTGGCACACCACCGGCCTGCGCGGCTCCGGCAGCGTCACCACCGTCGCCACCGACCTGTTCATCCCCGAGCCGCGGGTGCTGCCGATGGTCCCCGTGCTCCAGGGGCAGCACCGCTCCCTGGCGAACGCCGATTCGCCCATCTACCGGGCGCCGTTCATGCCCACCGCGTGTGCCACGGTGGCCGCGCCGGCCGTCGGGCTGGCCAAGGCCGCCAAGGAGGCGTTCTTCGAGCGGCTCCCCGGCCGGAAGATCAGCTACACCGAGTACGCCAACCAGGCCGAGGCCCCGATCACCCACATCCAGGTGGCCGACGCCATCACCCGGATCGACGAGGTGGAGTTCCACGCCCACCGCGCCGCCGCCCTGCTCGACACCAAGGGCCCCACCGGCGAGGAGTGGACCCTGGAGGAGCGGGCCCGGATCAGGCTCGACCTCGGCGCCGTCTGCTCGCGCACCAAGGAGGCGGTGGACATCCTCAACACCGCCAGCGGCGGCTCCTCGATCTACACCACCGTCCCGATCCAGCGCATCGAGCGGGACGTCCAGACCCTCAACCTGCACGGCATCCTGCACCCCAACACCAACCTGGAACTCTACGGACGGGTTGCCTGCGGGCTCGGGCCCAACACGCTCTACCTCTAGCCGACACCCTGCCGGGCAGGGCCGCCGCTGGGTGCGGCCCTGCCCGGCAGTCATGTCCGACCGTTCCCACCGACCGCCCGGAGGATCCCCATGGCAATCCCCGAACCCGTCGTCATCGACCCCGCCGGAAACGACATCCACGCCGAGGGCGCCCGGATCCGGGCGAACGGTCCGGTCGCCCGGATCGAACTGCCCGGCGGCGTGCTCGGCTGGTCGATCACCGACCACGAGACCGCCCGTCAGGCCCTCAGTGACCACCGGCTGTCCAAGGACCCGCGTCAGCACTGGACGGCCTTCGCCGAGGGCCGGATCGGCGAGGACTTCCCGCTCATCGGCTGGGTGCTGATGGACAACCTCACCACCCGGTACGGCGCCGACCACACCCGGCTGCGCCGGCTGACCGCCGGGGCCTTCACCCCGCGCCGGGTCGAGGCCATGCGGGCCGAGGTCGAGAAGGCCGTCGACGAGCTGCTGGACGAGCTCGACGGCTGCGAACCCGGCGAGGTGGTGGACCTCAAGGCCCGCTTCGCCCGCCCGATGCCGGCCCGGGTGATCTGCGACCTGTTCGGCGTGCCGGCCGAGGACCGCGTGCAGATGCTCCGCGGCGGTGAGGCGAACATCGACACCACCCTCACCCCCGAGGAGTCGGCGGCCAACGTCGAGCAGTGGCACCGGGAGATGCACGAGTTCGTCGAGTCCAAGCGCCGCAACCCCGGGGACGACCTGACCAGCGACCTGGTCCAGGCCCAGGAGGAGGACGGATCCCGGCTGAACGACTCCGAACTCGTCGGCACCCTGCACCTGTTGCTCGCCACCGGCACCGAACCGGTGATGAACCTGCTCGCCAACGCGACCCGGGCCCTGCTCACCCACCCCGAGCAGCTGGCACTGCTCCGCAGCGGCGCGGTGAGCTGGGCGGACGTGATCGAGGAGACCCTGCGCGTCGAGGCGCCGGTCGCCCACCTGCCGTTCCGCTTCGCGGTGGAGGACATCGAAATCGGCGGCGTGGTCATCCCCAAGGGCGACCCGGTCCTGATCAACTTCGCGGCCGTGGGCCGCGACCGCGCCGTGCACGGCGACAGCGCGGACGCCTTCGACGCCACCCGGTCGGACAAGGAGCACCTCTCCTTCGGTCACGGTGTCTACCGCTGCATCGGGATGCCGCTGGCCCGGATGGAGGGCGAGATCGCCCTCTCCGCACTGTTCCGGCGCTTCCCGGACCTCGAACTCGCCGTTCCCGCCGAGGAACTGGCGCCGCAGGTCACCTTCATCATGAACGGCGTGCAGACCCTCCCGGTCCGCCTCACGCCGCGAACCCGCTGACAGGAAAGGATGGTTGGGCCGATGTGGGCTGCTGTCGTACCCGAGGTCAAGGCGCGCTGGGAACTGCGCGAGATCCCCACTCCCACGGCTGGGCCGGGTCAGGTGCTGATCCGGGTCCACGCCTGTGGAGTCTGCCACAACGACCTCTGGGTGAGCCAGGGTGTCTTCCCCTTCCCGCCGCTCGACCCGGTGGTGGTCGGGCACGAGGCCGCCGGTGAGGTCGTCGAGGTCGGTCCGGGGGTGACCGGCCGCCGGGTCGGGGACCGGGTCGGTGCCACCTGGGTGCAGTCGACCTGCGGCCGGTGCGACTACTGCCGGCTGAACCTCCCGCTCACCGGGCAGTCCGGGATGAACTGCCCGGAGTCGGTGATGAGCGGCCTCACCGTGCAGGGCGGTCACGCCGAGTACGTCGCGGTGCGGGCCGAGAGCACGGTGCTGCTGCCGGACGCCGTCTCGTACGAGGCCGCGGCCCCCATGCTGTGCGCCGGGTACACCGCGTGGAGCGCGCTGCGCGCCGCGGCGCCCGAGCCGCACGAGCGCGTGGCGGTGCTCGGCATCGGCGGACTGGGCCACCTGGCCCTCCAGTTCGCCCACGCCAGTGGCTTCGAGACCGTCGCGATCACCCGCTCGCCGGACAAGGACCAGCTGGCCCGCCGGCTCGGCGCGGACCACGTGGTCGCCGACGGCGAGCAGCTGCGGGCGGCCGGCGGCGCCGACGTCGTCCTGGTGACCGGCACCTCCTACCAGGCCGCGAGCGAGACCCTCCAGGGCCTGCGCCCGCACGGGCGGATCGTGCTGGCGACCATCGACCCGGTGAACTCCTTCACCATCCCCCCGACCAGCCCGTTCTGGGCGCAGCGCCAGCAGGTGATCGGCGCCACCCACAACGGCCTCGACCAGCTCACCGAGGCGCTCGACCTGGTCGCGTCCGGCGCCGTCACACCGCTGATCGAGACCTTCCCCAAGGAGCGGGTCGCCGAGGCGGTCGAGCGGGTCGACCGGGGTGAGGCGCGCTTCCGGGCGGTCGTCACCTATTCCTGATCTTCCGTCAAAGACCGCAAGCTGGAAGAAGCGTGGAGTCTGATCAAGAATCAGGATGGCGACCTGGGGTGCACCCGAACAACGTTTCGGGTGCGCGGATACCGATTTGGGGAGGACATCCTGAACAGGCGACACTTTCTGGGGCTGGCGGGCATCGCGGCGGGGACCGGCGTAGCGATACCGGTGAGCGCGCTCGCCGCCGGGAAGTCGGAGCGCCCCGGGCCGAGTGCCCGGGGCGTGGCCGCCGGGCCGTTCTCCGTCCGGATGCCGGTGCCGGCGATCCTCAACCCGGTGTCCCGCACCGCCGACACCGATGTGTACCGGCTCGACATCCTGCCGGCCCAGCTCGAACTGATCCCGGGCGTCAAGACCAAGTGTCTGACCTTCGGCGGCAGTTTCGTCGGCCCGACGATCCGGGCGAAGGAGGGGCGCCGGGCCCTGGTGACCTACCGCAACTGGCTGTCCGAGGCCGCCAACGTGCACCTGCACGGCGGCCACGTCCCGGCCGACAGCGACGGCCACCCGATGCAGGTGATCGACCCGGGCACCGAGCGCCGGTACGAGTACCCGAACCAGCAGCCCGGCGCCACGCTCTGGTACCACGACCACAGCCACCACACCGAGGCCGAGCACGTCTACCGCGGCATGCACGGCTTCTACCTGATCGAGGGCGAGGGCGAGCGCGAGCTCCAGCTCCCCTGCGGCGAGTACGACGTCCCGATCGCGATCCGCGACGCGGAGATCGACGCCAACGGGCAGCTGGTGGCCGGTGACCCGCGGAACCGGAACGTGATCCTGGTCAACGGCCGCCAGAAGCCGTTCTTCCCGGTGGCCGCCCGCAAGTACCGCATCCGGCTGCTGAACAGCTCGACCCTGCGCTTCCTGAAGTTCAACTTCGGCTCCCTGCCGGTCCAGCAGATCGGTTCGGACGGCGGCCTGCTGCCCGAGCCGATCGACCGGACGGGGACGGACTTCCCGCTCGCCGCCGGCGAGCGGGTCGACCTGGTGGTGGACTTCTCCGGGCAGCGGGTCGGCAGCCAGTGCATGCTCACCAACCAGGGCCAGTTCACCGGCAACGACGAGGTCGAGCAGGTGCTGCGCTTCGACGTGGTCCGCACCGCCCGTGACTACAGCCGGGTGCCCGCCGAGCTGCGCGAGCTGCCCCCGCTGCCGCCGGCCACGGTGGAGCGCGTGGTGACGCTCTCCTTCGACCTGACCGGCAACCCGATCGGCCTGATCGACGGCAAGCCGTTCGACGAGAACCGGGTCGACCAGACGATCAAGCGCGGCACCACCGAGATCTGGAAGGTCGTCAACGGCGACGGTGCCACCAAGTACGGCCCGATCCAGCACTCGTTCCACATGCACCTGGCGCAGTTCCGGGTGCTCGACCGGGACGGCCAGCCGCCGCTGCCCGGTGACGTCGGCCTGAAGGACACCGTCCCGCTCCCGCCCGGCACCTCGGTCCGGGTCCAGGCGACCTTCGACGACTACCTGGGCCGCTACATGTACCACTGCCACATGCTGGAGCACTCCTCCGCGGGCATGATGGGCCAGATGGAGATCGTCGACTGATCCCCGCGCACGAACGGCGGGTCGGGCTGCTGGTCAGCCCGACCCGCCGCTGCCGTTTGCGCGGCGGCCTACCGGATCACATCTCCAGGCCCTGCTCGAACATCACCTGACGGACCTCGATGGCGGTGTGCTTGGCGTCCGGAATCAGCCCGGCCAGCTCGATGGCGCGCTCCCTGGTCTCGACGTCGACCAGGTAGAAGCCACAGACGAACTCCTGGTGCTCCAGGTACGGGCCCTCGCTCAGTACCGGGGCGCCGTCGCGGACCTTGACGGTCGTGCTCTTCTCCGGCTCCGCCAGCGCCTGGGTGTGGACCAGCTCACCGGACTCCCGGAGGAGCTTCATGAAGTCGCCGTGGCCGGCGTAGACCGCCTGCTTGTCGTCCTCGGGCAGGCCCTCCCACAGCACGGGGTCCATGTGCATCGTCAGCATGTACTTCATGGTTCTCACTCCTTGGCGGCGGTGACACCCCGGGCACTTCCCGGGGCTCTCACAGGAGACGTCGGAGTCCGCGGCCCGTTCTCGACATCCCCGGCCGTCGGGTCTTGCACGAAGCGCCGTCCCGACCAGCCAGGACGGCCGGCGGACCGGCCGGCGGGCGGGCCGCAGGCAGTTCTGCCGGGGCGCAGACGTGAGCGGCCGGCCGCGAGGTCCTCACGGCCGGCCGCTCGGTCGTCGGCGTCAGCGCACCAGCTGGGCCGCCCGGGGGGCGGTCCGCTCGAGCCACCAGTGGGCGACCAGGAGGTTGAACACCCAGCCCGCCCAGTTGGCCAGTTCGAGCAGGACCATGATGTCGATCTTGAAGCCCGGGATGTGCAGCATCGCCTCGGCCAGCAGCCGGCCCCAGGTGGTGCCGAGGGCCAGGGCGAAGCTGTAGACCATCCACCGGCGGTGGTCGACGAACCGGCGCTGGAGGGCCGCCCGGAGCCCGAGCAGCGTGGTGGCCAGCCAGAGCACCGCCATCATGGCCAGCCCGATCTTGCCGGACGGGGCCGAGGAGTACGGCACGAGCACCAGGGCCAGCAGGCCGCTGGGCAGCGCTCCGGCGAAGATGTACAGCCGGCCGCTCATCCGGTGCACCGCGGGGTGGTGGCGGCGGATCCACGGCAGGACCTGGAGGAGGACCGTCACCAGCGAGATGTTGCCGAGGACGACGTGTGCCACCAGCACCGGGTAGTGCGCCGGGAAGTCCGGGTCGAGCGGGATCCGGGCCTGATGGCTGTCCCCCGTCAGGTAACGGGGGAAGGCGTACAGCAGGTTGAACACCACGAGGGCGGCCAGTGCCGCCGCCCACGGGCTCTGCCACCAGCTCGGTGCGATCGTGGTCGGCCCGGCGCCGGGTCTCGCCCGCCGTGGGCCGGTGGCCAGCGCACCGGTCTGCTCTGTTTTCTCTGTCACCGCTGGTCCTCAGCTTCCGTGTCTTCCTGGCAGGTCCAGGCAGGTTCAGTGGTGGTATTCGCCGGCGTTGACGTCCAGGCAGTGCCCGGTGACGGCGCGGGCGAGCGGGGAAGTGAGGAAGAGCACCGCGTCGGCCACCTCGTCCGGCTCGGGCAGCCGCCCGAGGTCCAGGGTGGCCGCGATCTCGTCGTAGACGTCCTGGACGGTGATCCCGCGCTGCGTCGCCAGGTATCCGAAGCCCTCGCGCAGCGCGTCCGCCCAGATGTAGCCGGGGGCGACGGTGTTCACCCGGATCCCCCGCGGGCCGAGTTCGGTGGCCAGGCTCTGCGCCAGCGAGAGCAGGGCGGCCTTGCTCATCTTGTAGGCGCCGAACGGCCGCTTGGAGTGCCGGATCACCGCCGAGTTGATCATGACGACCGATCCGCGGTTCTCCGCCAGCGCGGGGGCGAACAGCCGGGTGAGCCGCAGCGCGGCGTACACGTTGGTCTCGAACCCCGTGCGCACGTCCGCGAAGTCGACCTCGGCGAGGTCGACCATCGGGGGCACCGCGAAGGCGTTGTTGACCAGCGCGTCGACCCGGCCGAAGGCCTCCGTCGCGGCCTTGACCAGGGCGGCGGCCGAGGAGTCGTCGGTGATGTCGGTCGGCACCGCCAGCGCCCGGCGGCCGGTCGACTCGACCTCCGCGGCGATCTCGGCGAGCCGGGACTCCGTCCGGGCGGCGAGCACGACGTCGGCGCCCGCCCGAGCGGACCGCAGCGCGATCGCCCGCCCGAGGCCGGGGCCGACCCCCGAGACCACGACGACCTTGTTCTCAAGCATCCTGATCCTCCTTCACATTCGCTTTGCCATCGGGGAGTTCGACCGACAGGGCGTGACGGAACACGTTCCGGGGGTCGTACGTCCGCTTGACCTGCTGCAGGCGCGGATAGTTGGCGCCGTAGTAGAGCGTCGACCAGGGCACCCCCGAGGTGTTCCAGGCCGGGTCGGCCAGGTCGCGGTCGGGGTAGCCGATGTAGGTGCCGTCACCGTTCTCGTCGGACACCGGGACCCCGCCGCTGGGGGCGTACACGTCTCGGTAGAACGACCGGACCCAGGCGAGGTTGGCCTCGTCCTGGTCCTCGGACTGCCAGATGCCGGCGCAGTAGAGGACCTTCAGGATCGAGTCGCGCTGGACGGTGGCGGTGGCGTCCGGGGCGACGGTGTTGACCTTCCCGCCGAAGCCGGTGACCACGATGCACGACATCGGGTTGGTGTGCTCCGGATCGCTCAGGTACCGCCAGATCACCTCGAGTTGGTGGTCGGTGAAGCCCTTCCGCAGGTAGCCCGCCTTGTCCTTGTAGCGTCCCTTCGGGTCGCTCGGGAAGCTGTACGAGGGCAGCCAGGAGCTGAACCAGGGGACGACCTCGGCGGTGTGCACCGTGGGCTCCACCCCGACGCCGGCGACCACGGACTCGAAGTGGTCGGTGAACACCTTCTCGGCGTCCGGCCCGTCGTGGTCGATCACCACCGTCATCCCGAACATCCCGGAGTTGCGGTGGGTGACGATCAGGTTGCTCCACAGGCCGGCCGCCGGGGAGTCGGCGTCGTCGTTGTCCGCGTACCAGGTGGAGTAGTTGCGCAGCAGCGTGGACAGGGACCGTTCGGTCATCCCCTCCCAGGGCCACATGACCGTCCGCTTCCGGACCCGGGCCGGCGCCTTGGGCAGCAGCCCGGCCGGGTCGGTGCCCTCCGCCCCCGGGGTGCGCATCCAGTACCTGGTCACCACGCCGAAGTTGCCGCCGCCACCGCCGGTGTGGGCCCACCAGAGGTCGCGGTGCGGGTCGTCGGGCTCGGACGTGGCCACCACGGCCCTGGCCCGGCCGGACTCGTCGACCACCACGACCTCGACGGCGTACAGGTGGTCGACGATCAGGCCGTCACGGCGCGAGAGGGGCCCGTAGCCGCCGACCGAGAAGTGGCCGCCGACGCCCACCTCGAAGCCGGTGCCGCCCGGGATCGTCACCCCCCAGCGCTTGAACAACGCGCTGTAGACGTCGCCCAGCACGGCGCCGGAGCCGACCGCGATCGCGCGCCGCTCGGGGTCGTGGGAGATGCCGTCCAGCTGGGAGAGGTCCAGCAGGATCTCGATCTCGGGCGAGGTGGTGAAGTTCTCGAAGCAGTGCCCGCCGCTGCGGACCGCGATCCGCCGGCCCGCCGCCACCGCCTCGTCGACCGCCGCCACCACCTCCTCGGTGGTGGTCACCAGGCGCACCTCGTCGGGTTGTCCGGTGAAGCGGTGGTTGAAGCCCTGGACGAGGTTCTCGTACCTCGGGTCCCCGGGCCTGATCACCACCGGACTGGTCGGATCAACGGTCTTGTCGGTCATGCTCGTTCGTCCCTCCGTGTTCCGGTGCCGCAGAGACGGTCGCACGGCGGGGCCGGGCGCGACATCTCGCGGATTGCGGTGTGATCGGGCGGCGGTGATCAGGCGTGGCGATCGGGTGTCGTGGATCGGGTGCCGCGAAGAGGTGAGGCGCCGCGCCGGGGCGGCGCGTTGAGGCGGCGCGTTGAGGCGGCGCGTCGAGGTGCCGCGATCAGGCGGCGCGTTCGGCGGTGATGACCGCGAAGGTGCCGGGGGCGTACTCGTCCCGGATGGTCAGGCCCGCGGCCGCCAGCCAGGCGCGCAGGTCGGCGAGCGCGAAGAGCGGCATGCCGTCCGGGAAGCCCGGCCCCCGGAAGGTGCCCTGGAAGTGGCGGTCGATCGGGTCGGCGGCCTGCTGGAAGGTGAGCAGGGTGAAGCTGCCGCCGGGCTTCAGGCAGCGGCCGACCTCGGCGATCACCCCGGCCGGGTCCGGCATCGCCTGGAGGGCGTTCCAGCAGTTCACCGCGCCGAGCGTGGCGTCGTCGAACGGGAGCGTCTGGGCGCTCGCCCGGACGGCGGGGACGTCCGGCAGCCGGCCGCTCAGCCAGGTGAGCATGGCCGGGTTGAGGTCCAGCGCGATCAGCCGCTCGCTGCCGACGGCCTCGGCCAGCACGGCCGTCCACCGGCCGGCCCCCGCAGCCAGGTCGAGCACCGGCCCGTCGACCGGGCTGGTGTGCTCGACGATGTAGCGGTCCTCGTCGGCCGGTGTCACCTGGCCGCCGAAGTTGCCGCCCATCAGCCGCAGGAAGGCGGGCCGCAGCACCGTCTCGTAGTGCAGCCCGATGTTCCGCATCGCGGCGGCGTTCTGGAGGACGTCCTTGGGGTCGGCGGGCTCACTGCGCTCGAACAGGTCGAGGTGGCCCGCGGCGGACGAGTAGTCGGCCGCGCAGCCGGTGCAGTGGGCGCCCTCGGCGGAGACGGTCAGGCGGCCGGCGCAGGCCGGGCAGCGCAGCACCCCGGCGTGGTGGGTGAGGTCGGCGGTGCCGGTGGCGTCGGCCGACAGCTCGGTGGTGCGGTGCGGGCTGGTGTCGGCGACCACCTGCGTGGTGCCGTGGCGCAGCGCCCAGTACGCCTTGGCGCCGGAGTAGCCGATCAGCATCCGGGTGTCGCCGTCCCAGGTGGCCGCGAGCTGCGCGGGGGCGAGCGCGTCGACCCACGAGCGGTCGAAGGCGCGCTCGGCCTCGCTGAGCACCCACTCGTCCGGCGAGGGCCAGACCCGGCCCAGGACGGCGGTGGCCGGGTCCAGCGGCTGGAGCACCCGGGTGAGCCGGCCGAGGTCGTCCTGGGCCAGCTCCAGCGGCTCGGTGGCGGCCAGGATGCGGTCGCGCTCGGCGGGGAAGTGGGAGAGCAGGAAGAGCAGGGCGAGCGTGCGCCCGGGGTGGGCGTCGCGCTCCGCGAGCAGGTCGAGGAACCGGTCCAGCTCCTTGCCGACCGTCCCGGCCAACTCCCCGTCCACGCCCGGCTGTTCGGAGCCGACCAGCAGGCCGAGCAGCAGGATCAGCCCGCCCTGGCGATCGGCCGGGGCCCGGTCCAGCGCGGTCAGCAGCGCCGGCACGGCGGCCGGGGCGAGCTCGCTCGCCCGGCCGTCCTGCCACAGTGCGGCCACCAGCTGCCGGTAGGCCGCGTCGCGCTGCTCGGCGCCGGCCGTCGTGAAGGCGGTCAGCAGTTCCACGGGGGTCTGGTTCATTTCGACGTCCTGTTCGGGCTCTGGCCTGCGGGTCCGGTGATCGAGCGGGCCAGCGCGAGGGCGTCCTCGCGGACCCGGCCGCCGAGCCGCGGCTGCTGACCGGTGTCGGAGTACGTCCGGGGCGAACTGGCGCTGGTGCGGCGCAGCACGGTCATGCTGTTCTGCCGCAGCTTCCGGCTCTCCAGCAGGTTCAGCATCTCGAACTCGCCGGGGGCCATCCGCTGGGTCTCGGCGATGTACTCGAGGATCGCCTCGCCCTCGGGGTAGGTCATCAGGTAGTGCATGACGACGATCCCGCCGTCCGGGTCGATCAACTCCCAGAAGTTCTCGAAGAAGTAGAGGCAGTCCCAGGCGTCCACCCAGGCGAAGTCGATCGGCTTGAACTCCTCGGGGAGGCGTCCGACGGCCCCGCGCATGTCGGAGTTGACGACGGTGACGCGCTCGGCGAGGCCGAGGTCGGCCAGCACCTCCGTCACCAGCGGGGCCGAGGAGCCGGTGTCCGAGAGGTCGTCGATCGCCACGAACCGCGGCCGGTACGGCTCGCGGTAGTTGCCGGGGAGCAGCAGCGCGGGCTCGCTGTCGATCCACGCCTCGTCCAGCTCCCGGCCGTCCGCGAGGTACGGCCGGGTCTTGCGGACCAGGGCCTCGGCCTCGGCCTCGGCCAGGGTCTCGGCCTCGGCGAGGGCCTTCGCCAGGAACGGGGTGGTGTAGCCCATGCCGACCTCCAGCACCCGGTGGGGCCGGACGAGGTGGACCAGCTGGGAGAGCAGCGGCGCCACCACCTCCGTTCCCATGCCCGGCACCCGCAGCCGTTCCACCGCGGCCCGGAAGCGCTCGTCGGGGATCGCGTCACGCGTCATCGTCGGTGCCCCTGCCCTGCTGCTGCTCGATGGCCTGGTAGAGCGCCTTGATGTTGCCGCTGCCGAAGGAGCGGGCGCCCATCCGCTCGATGACCTCCAGGAAGAGGGTGTTGCGGGGGTGCACGGACTTGGCGAAGATCTGGAACAGCTGCCCGTCGTGGTCCTGGTCGATCAGCAGGTGCAGGCGCTCCAGCTCCGCCACCGAGTGCCGCAGCGGGGTGAGGCGGTCCGGCAGCATCCGGTAGTACGCCCGGGGGGTGGTCATGAACTCCACGCCCCGGGCGGCGATCGCGTCCACCGAGCTCACGATGTCGTCCGTGGTGAAGGCGATGTGCTGCACGCCCGGACCGCCGTGGTCCTTCAGGAAGGCGTCCAGGTGGCCGGAGACCTCGGACGGGGCGGGGGTGATCAGGGTGAAGGTGACCGTGCCGCCCTGCACCACGTTGGTGATCATCACCTGCCCGTTGACCTCGATCCGCTCGGTGAAGATCGACTCGAAGTCGAGGACCTCGCGGTAGAAGGCGACCGTCGCGTCCATCTGATCCGGCTCGACGCAGATCGCGAAGTGGTCGACCTCCCGCAGACCGCAGTCCGGTCCGGCCGGGTCGGCGGCCGGCGACAGCCCGGGCAGCAGGCGCTCGTCGCCGCTCGCCGGGCGCTCCACGAAGGTGTGGGCGATGTCGCCGACGCCCATGATGGTGGCGGTGACCACCTCGCCGTGCGCGACCGGCGCCGACACCGGCCGGGCGCCCCGGCGCACCGCGGTGGCGAAGGCCGCCCGGGCGTCCGGGACGCGCAGCGCGATGTCGGCCACCCCGTCGCCGTGCTTCTCGACGTAGGCCGCTCCGGGGTGGTCGCCCACCAGCGGCTGGCTGAGCAGCAGGCGGATGCCGTTGCCGCCCAGCGCCACCGAGCGCAGCTCCCGCGCCTGCGGGGGCGAGCTCGCGTACACTTCCAGGCCGTACCCGTGGACCAGCCACTCGGTGGTGACCGCCAGGTCGGCGACGTAGCAGGTGATGTGGTCGACGAGCATGTCGCCGAAGGTCTCCTGACCCGCGTCGAGGCTCATGTCCAGACTCCTCGTCAGTCGTCGGGCTGCCCGGGGGCACGCCCGGTGAGGCTGTTCGGCCTCAGATCGGTCCAGTGCGCGTTCACGTACGCGAGGGCGGCGGCCCGGTCGGCGGGCCCGTGCCGGGGCGTCCAGCCGGCCGGCACGGCGACGGCGGCCGGCCAGAGCGAGTACTGGCCCTCCGCGTTGACCAGGACCGTGAACTCGCCGTCCTCGGCGTCGAAGGGGCTGGTCATTCCCGCTCCCCTTCCGGTCGGTCCAGCAGGCCTTCCAGGGCGGCCACCGAGGGCACGTCGAAGAACTGGGTGACGGTGAGACGGACGTTCAGCGCCGCCCGGATCCGGCTGACCAGCCGCATCGCGTCCAGGGACTGGCCGCCCACCTCGAAGAAGCTGTCGTCGACGCCGATCTCGGGCACCCCGAGCACCTCGGCGAAGAGCGCGCACAGCTGCCGCTGGCGCTCGGTCGCCGGCGCCCGGCGGGTCGAGCCGGTCACCGGCTCGGGCAGCGCCCGCCGGTCCAGCTTGCCGTTGGGGGTCAGCGGGAGGGCCGGCACGCTCACGAAGGCCGTCGGCACCATGTACGCCGGCAGCTGCTCCACCGCGTGCAGCCGCAGCGCACCCGCCTCGACGCCGTCGGACTCCGGGACGTAGTAGGCGACCAGGCGCTTCTCCCCGGACTCCGAATCCCGTGCCACGACGGCGACATGGGCCAGGCCGGGGTAGCGCGCCAGCACCGCCTCCACCTCGGCGGGCTCCACCCGGAAGCCCATCACCTTCAGCTGGTCGTTGGCCCGGCCCAGGTACTCCAGCAGGCCGTCCCGGTCGACCCGGACGAGGTCCCCGGTGCGGTACATCCGCTCGCCCGGCGCGCCGAAGGGGTCGGCCACGAACCGCTCGGCCGTCAGGTCGGGCCGGTTGAAGTAGCCGCGGGCCAGGCCGCGTCCGGCGATGTGGAGTTCGCCCACCCCGCCGACCGGCACGGGCCGCAGCTCGGCGTCCAGGACGTGCAGCCGGACGTCGTCCATCGGCCGGCCGACGCCCACCGGGCCGTCCGCCCGGTAGGGGGCGGCCATCGGCGAGCTGGTGCTGAACAGCGTGGCCTCGGTGGCGCCGTACATCGCCCGCACCACCAGGCCGGGGTTGTGCTCCAGCACCCGCCGGACGGCCGAGGGGGCGATCACGTCGCCGCCGGTGAGCACCTCGCGCACACCGGCGAGGCAGCCCGGGTCCTCCTCGGCCAGCACCCGGAACAGGCCCGCGGTCAGGTGGATGCCGGTGATCCGCTCCTCGGCGATCAGCCGGCGCAGGGCGTGCACGTCGAGGTCGCCCGGAGGCGCCACCACGATCTGCCCGCCGTGCAGCAGCGGCACCCAGAACTCGTACGTCGAGACGTTGAAGGCGTACGGCGCGACCATCAGCACCCGCTCGTGCCGGCCGTCCGCCCAGATCGAGTCCAGGGCCAGGCCGAGCGCGTCCCGGTGGGCGATCGCGACGCCCTTCGGCTCCCCGGTGGAGCCGGAGGTGTGGATCACGTAGGCGAGGGCGCCCGGGTCGGTGGGGACGGCCGGGTCCGTCGCGGGGTGGTCCGCGAGGCCCTTCTCGCCGTCGACGACGACCACCTCGGCGACCTCCGGCAGGCCGTGCCGGCTCATCGCCTCGTCGGTCAGCAGCACCGGTGCCGCGCAGTGCTCCACGATCCACTGCTTGCGCGGCAGCGGGTAGGCGCTGTGCAGCGGGAGGTAGCACCCGCCGGCCTTGAGCACGGCCAGGATCGCCACCACCAGGTCCGCCGACCGTTCCATCAGCACCGCGACCGGCGACTCGGGTTGAACCCCGAGTTCGCGCAGCCGGTGCGCCAGCCGGTTCGCCCGTTCGTCCAACTCGCGGTAGCTGAGCCGGACTTCGCCGGCCGACACGGCCGTCGCATCCGGTGTCCTCAGTGCCTGTTGTGTGAAATGCCCCTGAAGGGAAGGGGAAGCCACCATGCCCTCCGATCCTCGTCGATTGGTTGTCGGTGCCCGGATCAGCTGTCGAGCAGCCCGTGGACGGAGTCACTCAGGTCGGCGAAGGAGGACAGGTCGGGCACCGTCCACCCGTTCAGGTCGTACTCCGACAGGCACTCGTCGACCAGGCCCTTGTAGGCGTCCAGCTGGCCGTTGGCGAGCTGGGCGAAGAGCAGCTCGATCCGGGTGTTCTCGTGACTCCCCGCGTAGTTGCGCTCGTAGAGCTCGTGGCGACCGCCGAACTCGCTGCCGACGGCGTCCCAGAGCAGCTTCATCACCTTGACGCGTTCGACCGCGTCCACGCCGCCGGAGCCGCGCAGGAACCGGTCCAGGTAGGGCCGGATCTCCGGGTTGTCGAAGTCCTTGGCGCTGGAGTTCACGTAGATCAGCCCGCTGGCCACGTCCTGGAGCACGATCTCCCTGATCCGCGGGTAGCCCGTCTGCATGAACCACCGGTAGGCCAGGCCGTACTGGGAGTTGGGCAGCACCGCGCCGTTGTGCCAGGCGACCGGGTTGCGGGCGGCCGCGTCCGAAAGCCCCCAGAACAGGTTGCGCCAGGCCAGCACCTCGCCGAGCCGGCTCTGCACCCCGCGGAAGTCGCCGGTGCCGGTGATGTCCAGGGCCTTGGCCAGCAGGCCGGCGATGAACTCCAGCTTCACCGCGAGCCGGGTGCAGCCGTGGAAGGTGAACCGCTCGATGAAGCCCGACTGGCCGGTGAACATCCGGATCTTCTCCGGCTGGCCGTAGACGAAGACGTTCTCCCACGGGATGAGCACCTTGTCGAGCACCAGGATGGTGTCGTTCTCGTCCAGCCGGGACGACAGGGGGTGGTCGAACGGGCTGCCCATCGCCGCCGCCGTCGCGGTGTAGGACGGGCGGCAGATCAGCTTCATCCCGGGCGCGTCCATCGGCACGGTGGCCACCAGCGCGAAGGTGCGGTCCTTGATCGGCAGGCCGTAGTGCGCGATGAAGTTGTAGTGCGTCAGCGCGGAGCCGGTGGCGACCACCTTCGCGCCGGACACCACCAGGCCGGCGTCGGTCTCCTGCTCGGCGTGGATGAAGACGTCCTTCACCTGGTCCGGCGGCAGGGAGCGGTCGACCGGCGGGTGCACGATCGCGTGGTTCCAGTACAGCACCTTCTCCTGCGACTCCGCGTACCAACGCCGGGCGTTGTCCGCGAACGGCTCGTAGAAGTCCGCGTTCGCGCCCAGGGTGCCGAGGAAGGACGCCTTGTAGTCGGGGCTGCGGCCCATCCAGCCGTAGCTCATCCGCGCCCAGGCGGCGATCGCCTGCTGGTCGCCGACCAGGTCCTCCGCACTGCGCGGGGTGGTGAAGAAACGGTGGGTGTACCCTTCGCCGCCGCTGTCGACCGGCGCCGTCAGCACGTCCCGGTGCCGGGGATCGTGCAGGGCGTCGTAGAGCCGCGCGGTCATCCGGACCGGATTGTGGAACGCCGGATGCGCGGTGACGTCCTTGATCCGATCGCCGTAGAGATAGATCTCCCGGCCGTCGCGAAGGCTCTCGATGTATTCCGCACCGGTCAGCGGGCGGGTCCTGCGCGCATTACCGGCGGTGGTTTCCCGGGCTTCGGCCATCAGACGCCTCTCCTTGCTGCCAGTTCACCGGACGAACCGAGCCTGACAGTCCGGCGGCGCCGACGGCTTCTCCCGACTTGCGCGCTTGCCGCGGCCGCCAGGGCCGGTCCCGGAGCGGGCGGCCGGAGTCAGCAAGAACGGAGATGCCCGGGCTGCGCCACCCCCGGAGCATGAGCAACTGAATTGCCCGGCCCGCCCAGGAAGGACCCCGCAATGAGCAAGCGAATCGACATCCACGTCATGGTGCCGCTCTATCCGCTGATGCCGTACTTCGTCGACCGGACAAGGGAGTTGGCGGACAAGTTCACGGCCAACCACCCCGAGTACCGGTTCCGGATCACCGGCGCGGACTGGCTGTCGGTTCCGCAGACCGTCCACGACGCCGTCCTGAAGGGCGAGGCGCCGACCATCGCTCAGTACTTCTACACCTCCACCCGGGACGCCCTCGACGCCCGACGGCCGGACGGCTCACCGCTGTTCACCTCGGTCGAGCGGGCGATCGCGGGCCGCACCGAGATCCTCGGCGAGCCGGTGGTGCTCGGGGACGTGTCGCCCGCGGCCCGGCGCTACTACACCTACGACGGCGCGGTGGCGGCCATGCCGCCGCTCACCTCGACCACGCTGCTCTACGCCAACACCACCCTGCTGGAGCGGGCCGGGATCACCGAGGTGCCGCGGACCTGGGCCGGGATCGAGGCCGCCTGCCGGGCCGTCACCGCGCTCCCGGACGGGCCGGCCCACGCGATCACCTGGCCCAACCACGGCTGGTGGTTCCAGCAGTCGGTGGCCCAGCAGGGGGCGCTGCTGGCCGACCACGACAACGGCCGGACCGGCCGCCCCGAGAAGGTGTACCTCGACTCGGACGCGATGATCGCCTACGTCGAGTGGTGGCGCGGGCTGCACCGGGCGGGCCTGTACCGCTACCACCCGAGCCGGGTGAACACCGAGGTCGACTGGAACCGCAACTTCCGCGCCTTCGCGGACCAGGAGGTCGCCTTCGTCCTCACCACCTCGGTCGAGGCGGCCCGGATGGCCCAGGCCGGCCGGGACGGCGGCTTCGTCGCCCAGGCCTGCCGGATGCCGTACAACGACCGGGTGCCCTACGCGGGCAACGTGATCGGCGGGGACGCGCTCTGGCTGGCCGCCGGCCTGGACCAGGAGACCCAGGACGGCGCCCTGGCCTTCATGCAGTACCTGAACACGCCGCGCACCGCCGCCGAGCGCCACCGGGAGACCGGATTCATCCCGGTCACCGACGGGGCGATCGAACTCCTGGAGCAGGAGGGCTGGTTCCGGCGCAATCCGCACTTCCGCACGGCGCTGGACCAGCTCGCCGCCAACTCCGGCTCGCCGGCCGCCCGCGGCGCGCTGCTCGGGGAGTTCGCGGCGATCCAGGACATCCTGACCACCGCCATGCACGACGTGCTGGCCACCGACGTGGACCCGCGGGTCCGCTTCGGGCAGGCGAACGCCGAGGCCCAGCTCCTGCTGGACCGCTACAACGAGGCCTACCGGGGCGCGGGCCCCGGCGGCCCGATCAGGGTCGGCTGAGAAGCGGGAAGGGGGCGACGGTCCGCGCGCGGCGCGGACCGTCGCCCCCGTGGTTCAGGAACGCCCGGCGTGGAGGTCCAGGGGCGCGTCCGGCGCGCCGACCAGCTCCCGCAGCACCTCACGGAAGCGGTCCACCTGCTCCGCCAGCGAGCTCTCGTCGTAGAGGTTGCTGTTGTACTGGATGCCGGCGACCACGTCCCCGGCCGGGTCCAGGTTGAGCGTCCACAGCGCGCCGTTCGGCACGTCCGAGCCCACCGGCTGCGAGGTGAGCCGGCGCCGCACCTCGGTGAACTCCAGGTCCCCGATCAGCTCCCCGTCCAGCAGGAACGGGAACGGGAAGACCTGGAAGACACAGGCCGCCCGGCCGTCCTCCAGTGTCGGCAGCATCAACTCCGGTGCCTGGCCGAGGATCTGCCCGAACGGGATGTCGTGGGCGTACGCCTCCAGGCTGGTGGTGCGGATCCGGGAGACCACCTCCGCGAAGTCACGGGCCCCACCGAGCTCCGTGCACAGCGGGAGGAAGTTGAAGAACGGCCCGACGGTGTGGTGGAAGCGGTCCTCGCCGCGCCCCGGCGAGAAGGTCGGCACCACCACCCGGGTCGTTCCGGTCTCCCGCGCGACCATCACCGCGAACGCGCCCATCAGCACCATGAACGGCGTGCTGCGCAGCGCCCGGCCGATCTCCACGGCCCGCTCGGTCAGTTCGGCGTCGACGGTGAAGCGGTACACGGCGGTGGACTCCGGCAGGCCGGAGGACTTCGGCCGGTCCGTGGCCACCGAGTAGATCCGGGCGCCGGCCAGGTGCTCCTGCCAGAACTCGCGCGACTCCGCCAGCGCCGGGTCCTCGGCGTACTCCCGCTGCCAGACGGAGAACTCGCGGTACGGCAGGGCGTCCGGCAGCTCGGGCTGCGCGTGCCCGCGGCGCTCGGCGTAGCGGACGGCGAGGTCGCGGATGATCAGCCGCACCGACCAGCCGTCGGCCGCGGTGTGGTGGACGACCAGCGTCAGGACCGCGTCCTCCTCGTCGAAGCGGAGCAAGGTGGCCTTCAGCAGCGGGAGTTCGCGTGCGCTGATGGTGCCCGACTCCACTTCGGTGATCAGGTCCTCGACCGCCTGGTCGCGGGCCGCCGGATCCGCTCCGGACAGCTCCCGCAGCTCCAGCCGGACCGGGGTGGGCGGGTGGACCTCCTGGTACCGCTCGCCCTCGCCCCGGACGATCGCCGTGCGCAGGGCCTCGTGCCGCACCACCACGTCGTCCAGGGCCAGTTGCAGCGTCGCGACGTCGATCTTCCCGCGCAGGCGCCAGCCGTGCACGATGTGGAACCGCGGGCCGAACGGCCCCTCGGTGTCACCGCGGTCGAAGCCGCAGAGGAATTCCTGGTTGAAGGAGAGTGGCGTCCTGCTGACCGGGGCGTTCGACTGCGGCTTTCCATCGGGGCTCATGGGGAATTCCTCTCGTGAGTCCGGGGCGAATTCGCCCCGGAACCGTAGCAACGGCCCCGCCGCCGTGGGTTCTTCGATCGTGCTGGCAATCAGGGAGATGCACCGCGGCCCTTCCGCGGGCGAGGCTGACCGGGAAGTCCACCCGGCCCCGCCGGAACGCCGCCCGAACCGTAGAGGAGCTGTGCCGCAATGACGGTCGCCACGAACGCCGCAGGGTCCGCCTCGCCGCAGCCGCCCGAGCCAGGCCTGACGCCGCAGGAGGTCATCGCCAGGGCCGAGGCCATCGCACCGACCCTGGTGCCGCGGCAGGCCGAGACCGAACAGCGAACGTACTACGCCCAGGACACCCACGAGGCGTTCGCGGCGGCCGGTTTCTACCGGATCCTCGTCCCCAAGCGGTACGGCGGCTACGAGTTCGGCATCGACACCTTCCTGCGGGTGGCGATGACCCTGGCCCGCGGCTGCCCGTCGACCGGGTGGATGTTCTGCCTCGGCGCCACCCACGCCCTGCCCGCGGCCTCGCTGTTCGACGAGCGCGCGCAGGCCGAGATCTTCGCCGACGGCGACTTCATCTGCCCGGCCACCATCGTGCCGAACGGAAGGGCCGAGCGCGCCGACGACGGCGGCTGGCGGATCGACGGCACCTGGAACTACTGCTCGGGCTCGCCGTACGCCACGCACTTCATGGGCCACGTCCCGGTGCCCGGCGAGGACGGCGAACCGCCGGCGCCGATGCTCTTCGTCGCCCCCCGCGACCGGTTCCGCCGGCTCGACGACTGGGGCGGCCAGCTGGGCCTCAAGGGCAGCGGCTCGCACAGCATCGTGATCGAGGACGGGCGGATCCCGGACCACCTGACGCTCCCGAGGACGCACATGAGCGAGGTCGTCGTCGACGGGGGCACACCCGGCTACCGGCTGCACGGCAACCCGGAGTACGGCGGCGGCTCGCTCAGCTTCATGGTGCTGGAGGTCGCCTCGCTCGCCGTGGGCATGGCCCAGGGCGCGCTGGACGCCTACGGGGAGCTGATGCAGTCCCGCACCACGCTGTTCCCGCCCGTGGTCACCCGCGCCGAGGACCCGGACTACCAGTACTGGTACGGCGAGGCGGCCGGCATGATCGCCACGGCCGAGGCGGCCCTGCTCCAGGCCGTCACCCAGTGGCAGGACCTGTGCGCCCAGGGGCAGGGCGCCTTCACCCGGGAGCACGACCTGCGCCTGGCCACCATCTGCCGCGAGGTGATCCGGCTGTGCTGGCACGCCGTGGAGGGGCAGCTGTTCCCGACGGCGGGTTCGAGCGCGGTGCGGCAGGGCGAGCGGATCGAGCGGGTCTGGCGCGACCTATCCACCCTGCACAGCCACTCCGGGATCGGGGTCTTCCTGTCCGCGGTGACCACCCGGGACCTGGCCCGTGCCCGGTTCGGCGTCAAGTAGCGCTTCGAGCAGAGGAGTCGACGACATGAGCGAGACCGATCCGGTCGTCGCGCCGCCCGAGACCGATCCGGTCGTCGTGCTGCCCGGGGAGCGCGCCTACGCTGCCGCGACCGCCGTGTTCAACCTGGCCGCGCCGGTCCGGCCCGCGGCGGCGGTCACCGTCCGCACCGCAGGGCAGGTCCAGGCGGCGCTGCGCGAGGCCCAGCGCGCGGGCCGGTGGGTCCGGGTGCACACCACCGGCCACGCCTCCGGCTCGGCCCGCCCGATGGACGGATCCCTGCTGATCCGCACCGAGCCCGCGGGCCCGGTGCGGATCGACCCGGCGGCCCGCACCGCCCGCGTCCCGGCGGGAACGCGCTGGGGCGAGGTGGTCGAGGCCGCCGCCAAGTACGGGCTGGCCGCGCCGCACGGCACCTCGCCCACCGTCGGCGTGGTGGGCTTCCTGCTGCGCGGCGGGATCAGCTTCTACGGCCGGCGGTCCGGGCTCGCCGTGAACAGCGTCCGGGCGATCGAACTCGTCACCCCGGACGGCGAGTTCCGCCGGGTGACGGCCACCGCCGACCCGGAGCTGTTCTGGGCCCTGCGCGGGGGCGGCGGCGGGCTCGGCGTCGTCACCGCGATCGAGATCGCGCTCTTCCCGGCGGCCCGGGTGGTGACCGGCGCGGCCTTCTGGCCCGCCGCGCACGGCCCCGAGCTGCTGTCCCGCTGGCTGAGCTGGACCGCGGACGCGCCCGAGGCCGTCACCACCGCGTTCCGGGTGATGAACCTGCCGGCCGTGCCGGAGATCCCGCCGGCCCTGACCGGGGGGCCGGTGGTGTGCCTGGCCGGTGTGGTGCTCAGCCCGACCGAGGACGACCTGGGGACCGCCGAACGCCAGGCCGCGGACCTGCTCGGCCGGTTCCGGGCCGTCGCCGAGCCGGTGCTGGACACCTGGGAGACCGCCACCCCGCCGGCCGTGGTCCGCACCCACATGGACCCGGCCGATCCGGTGCCGGTGGTGGGGGAGCACCTGCTGCTCTCCGAACTCGGCCCGGACGGCGCGGAGGCGTTCCTCCGGGTGCTCGGTGAGGGCTCGGGATCGCCGCTGGTCAACGCCGAACTCCGGCAGCTCGGTGGCGCGCTCGCGGTGCCGGATCCGAACGGCGGGGCGCTGAGTCACCTCGACGCCGCCTTCGCCTTCACGGCCGGCGGCCTGGCGCTCGACCCGGCCGCGACGGCGGCGGTCCGGGCGCACTGCGCCGAGGTCCGCTCCGCCCTGACGCCCTGGGACACCGGCCGGACCGCGCCGACCCTGGTCGAGCGGCTGGAACAGCCCCAGGGGCACCTGTCCGCGGCCGACGTCGAACGGGTGGACCGGGTGCGCCGCCGGGTGGACCCCGCCGGGTGGCAGCGCCACGACGTGCCACCGGGGGCCTCCGCCCGCTACTGACCACCGCCGCCGGCCGCCCGGCGACCCCGTGCACCAAGAACACGCCGAAGCGCCCTCCGTCGTACGTCCGGAGGGCGCTTCGGCGTGTTCCCGTACGGGCGGCCGCCGACCGCGTTCCGCCCACCGCCGACCGCCTGCCGAGGGCCG
Organism: Kitasatospora sp. NPDC005856; assembly: GCF_040629945.1. Classification (NCBI taxonomy): domain Bacteria; kingdom Bacillati; phylum Actinomycetota; class Actinomycetes; order Kitasatosporales; family Streptomycetaceae; genus Kitasatospora; species Kitasatospora sp. NPDC005856. The sequence continues at coordinate 74,750 of NZ_JBEXWT010000040.1, forward strand.
CCCACCGCCGACCGCCGACCCCCGACCGCCGGCGGTGGGCGCGGAACGCGCGGACGACCGCGGCCGAAGATCCGGCGATCGCGGATTGCCGATTTACGATCACGCCGCGGAGATTCTTCCGGCCGGAAAATTCCCGGCAAAATCACACCTGCGTCGGTGAGCAATGTGAGAGATGCCTTTGCGGGAACGCGGCGTCATGCTCGTGGAGTAGACCTGCGAGTGAAGTGGGATTCACCGTCGCATTTCGGGAACGCGGATCCAGGACCCCGGGCCATTTCCGGCCCGCAGGAGTCGGCCGCGTCAGTGCACTCGATGCGAAAGCAGGGTCGTACACGTTCTGTCGAGAGGGGAATTCGGTGACATACCGTGAACGATTCCGCAGACTGGTACCGGGCCTGGTGGTGATCATGGTGGCCGCCTCGCTGTTCTTCGCGGCACGCGCCTCGGTCGCGGTGGCGGGGGCGGAGGACGTCGCGAAGCAGTACGGCTTCAAGGAGATGCCCATCGAGATGCCGCCCGGCTACGACCAGCGGCCGATGAAGACCGTGCGGAACGTCAACCCGGCCTACCAGAAGATCCGTTCGTGGATCTCCTCGGTCGGCGCCAGCATCGCGATCAACGACCTCACCGGGCACGGTGTGGCCGACAGCATGTGCATCGTCGACACCAGGACCGACAGCGTCGTGGTGACGTACACCCCGACCGCCCGGCCGGCCGACCGCTTCACGCCGTTCGTCCTGGACGGCAAGCCGCTGCCGATGGACGACGCCATGGCGCCCACCGGCTGCAACCCCGGCGACTTCAACGGGGACGGCCGGATGGACCTCCTGGTGACGTACTGGGGCCGCACGCCCATCCTGTTCATGGCCAAGTCGGACGCGACGACCCCCGCCCCGAGCTCCTACGTGCCGCGCGAGCTGGTGCCCACGGAGTCGCTGGACGGGAAGTACCACGGCCCGCGCTGGAACACCGACGCGGACTACGTCGGCGACCTCGACGGCAGCGGACACCCGTCGATCGTGATCGGCAACTACTTCCCCGACTCCGACGTGCTGGACCCGAACGGCCTGAAGAACGTCGTGATGAACGACTCGCTCTCCAGCGCCAAGAACGCCGGCGGCGACCACGTCCTGCGCTGGCAGCAGAGCACCTCGGGGCCCGAGCCCACGGTGTCGTACGTGGAGGAGAAGGGCGCCATCCCCTACGACGCGTCGACCGGGTGGACACTGGCGATCTCCGGTGCCGACCTGACCGGTGACGGACTGCCCGAGCTGTACATCGCCAACGACTTCGGCCACGGGCACCTGCTGTACAACCGCTCGACGCCCGGGCACATCCAGCTCACCGAGGCCAAGGGCGAGCGCACTCCGACCACGCCCAAGTCCTTCGTGCTCGGCAACGGCTCGTTCAAGGGCATGGGCGTCGACTTCGGCGACATCGGCCACGACGGCAAGTTCGACATGATGGTCAGCAACATCACCGTCGCCTGGGGCCTGGAGGAGAGCAACTTCCTCTGGATGAACAAGGCCAAGGACGAAGCCGAGATGCGCAAGAAGCTCGACGCCGGCGTCGCGCCGTTCACCCAGGAGGCCCAGGAGCACGGCGTGGCCTGGACCGGCTGGGGCTGGGACGCCAAGATGGGCGACTTCCTCAACAACGGCGACCTCAACATCCTCCAGGCGACCGGCTTCGTGAAGGGGAAGATCAACCGCTGGCCGTGGCTGCAGGAGATGGCCATGACCAACGACGACCTGCTGTCCAACCCCGCGATGTGGCCCAACGTCCAGCCCGGTGACGACATCGCCGGGGACGAGGCCGTCGCCTTCTACGCCAAGACCCCCGACGGCCCGTACGTGAACATCAGCTCCAAGCTGGGCATCGACGTCCCGACCCCGACCCGCGGCCTCGCCACCGGCGACACCACGGGCACCGGCCGGCTGGACTTCGCGGTGGCCCGCCAGTGGGGCCCGCCCGCCTTCTACGCCAACACCGCGCCGAGCGTGGGCAACCAGCTGAACCTGAAGCTCTACCGCCCGACCGCCGAGGGCGGCGCCGGCCAGGGCCTGGTGAACACCGGGGCGCCCGCGTACGACGCCACCGTGTGCGTCATGACCCCGGACGGCACCCAGATCTCCCGGCTCGACGGCGGGGGCGGCCACGGCGGCTTCCGCAGCTTCGACGTGCGCTTCGGCCTCGGCTCCCACCAGGGGCCGGTCACCGTGGTCCTGAAGTGGCGGGACGCGAACGGCGGGCTGCACGAGAAGACCGAGCAGATCACGCCCGGTACGCACTCCCTCATGCTGACCAGCGACGTCCAGGAGGTTCCGAACCGATGAGCGCCACCGCGCAATCCCGACCCGGCGGCGCCCCGGCGGCCGTGCCGGCCGCGCCCGCCGCCCCCGTGAAGCCCAAGGACCCGCGCTACCTCGCCCTGCGGAACTTCGCGATCTCCATCAGCGTGTTCAACACCTTCGGCTACACCCTGCTCGGCTTCGAACAGCCCTGGCTGTGGCCCTTCATCGCGGTGTTCACCGCCTACGCCTGCGAGATCTGCTTCGAGCTGATCAGCAGCTGGGCCCAGCGGCGCCAGCCGCGGTTCCGGGGCAACGGGATGCGCGGGCTCTACGAGTTCCTGCTGCCGGCCCACATCACGGCGCTCGCGGTCAACATGCTGACCTACGGGAACAACCAGCTGCTGCCGATGTTCTTCGGGGTGGTCATCGGCGTCGGCGGCAAGCACGCCCTGCAGGCGCCGATCGCGGGCCGGATGCGGCACTACATGAACCCGTCCAACTTCGGGATCACGATGTCGCTGCTGTGCTTCGGGTCCTGGTTCAGCATCTCGCCGCCGTACCAGTTCACGGAGAACGCCAACACCTTCTTCCGGGTGATGATCCCCCTGATCATCGCCACCGCGGGAACGGTGATCAACGCGCTGCTCACCAAGCGGACGCCGCTGATCGTCGGCTGGCTCGGCGCGTTCGCCATCCAGGCGTTCATCCGCCACTGGATCTGGGACGTCGCGCTGTTCTCCGCGCTCGGCGCGATGACCGGTGTCGCCTTCGTGCTGTTCACCAACTACATGATCAGCGACCCGGGAACGACGCCGATGAAGGCCAAGGCGCAGTTCATGTTCGGCTCCTCGGTCGCCATGGTGTACGGCGTGCTGATGGTGTTCAACGTCGTCTACACCCTGTTCTACGCGACCACCATCGTCTGCCTCCTGCGCGGCCTCGGGTGGTGGGTCGCGCACCTGATCAAGCGCTCCCGGCAGGCGGACTCCGCCGGGGCGGGTGCCCCGGACGGGAAGGCCGCGCAGCCGCAGCAGGTCGGCGCGGTCGCGGCCTGAGCCGCGTGACACCCCCGCGTGACACCCCCGCGTGACATCCGCGCGTGACATCCGCGCGTGACACCGCAGAACGGCGCTGTGGCGCTGCCCGCAAGAATGTGGCGCAGGGCACTCGAAGCGCTCTAATCGAGCGCATCGAGGAGCTCGCAAACGAAACCCTCGAATACAGCAAGTATGGCCTTCTTCCAGAGCTCAATCGA
>NZ_JBEXWT010000041.1:0-78150 GCF_040629945.1 Kitasatospora sp. NPDC005856
CCTCGCGGTCGCTCCCGGCGGCCTCGGCGGCGGCCGCGGCCAGCGCCGCGTCCAGCCGGGCGGCGACGTCGGCCGGCATCGGCGGGGTCTCCACGTCGCCGAGCAGCGCCTGGACCTCGGCGAGGGCGGCGACGGTCTCCCGGCACTCCGCGCAGCCGTCCAGGTGCCGGCGCAGCGCCCCGACGGTGTCCGGGGCGTCGATCAGACCCTCGGCGAGGTCGGCCAGCTGCTCGACCGGGGGGTGGTCGTCGGCGGGGTCGGGGAAGGAGGGGTGGGCGTTCATCGGGTGCTCGCGTCTCCTTCCAGAACCGTCCGGCCGGTGCTCGGGCCCGTCCCTGTGACGGTGCCGGGGAGCTTCGGGTTCCCCGGGGCGCCCCGGCGCGGCGGGGCCGAGCCGCGGGCGGGCGGTGTTTCACGTGAAACATCCGGCTCGCGCAGGTGCCGGACCAGGGGGAGGAGCCGGGCCCGGCCGCGCGCGCAGCGGCTCTTCACGGTGCCGACCGGAACGCCCAGCAGCTCGGCCGCCTCGGCCACCGGGTAGCCCTGCATGTCGACCAGCACCAGGGCGGCCCGCTGCTCGGCGGGCAGCTCGGCGAGTGCCGCGGTCACCTCGCGGTGCAGCTCGGCCCGGACCACCGGGAAGTCGGCCGGCTCGGCGGTGCCGACCAGGGTGTCCAGCCGCTGGGGGTCGTCGTCGAGCGGGGTGGTGCGGCGGGTGGCGCCGCGCCGGGCGCGGTCCAGGCAGGCGTTCACCACGATCCGGTGCAGCCAGGTGGTGACCGCCGAGCGGCCCTGGAAGCCGGCGGCGGCGCGGAAGGCGGAGACCAGGGCGTCCTGGAGGGCGTCGGCGGCCTCCTCGCGGTCGCCCAGGGTGCGCAGGGCGACCGCCCAGAGCCGGTCGCGGTGGCGGTCCACCAGCAGGCCGAAGGCCGCCGGGTCGCCGGCGACGTGCCGGGCGAGCAGCGCCGCGTCGTCGTCCGTCCGCTCCGCGCCGTCCGTCACTGTCACCCCTCCCTCCCGGCCGCCGGTCCGTCCCGCGTCACCGCGGCCGTCGGATCAGCCGGAGACCTTCACCTCGGCGACGTGGCCGCGGTACTTGCCGTCGGGATCCTTCGTCAGTCCGGTCAGCCAGACCAAGACGTAGCGGGTGGTGACCGGGTTGTCCAGGGTGAAGTCCGCCGCGTTGCCGCTCTTCTTGCCGACCACGGTGTAGTCGGCGAGGGGGGCACGGGTCGGATTGGCCGCGGCCGAGGCGTTCGGCACCCGGAGCTCCGCCGTGTGGCCGCCCCCGGCGAACTGGACGTTCACCGAGCTGACGGGCTGCGGCGAGCCGAGGTCGAGGAGCAGACCGGTGCCCGCCTTGTAGAGGCTGGGGGAGAACTGGTCCTCGTACCACTGGGTGGTCCACTGGGTCTCGATCTTGCCGTCGATGGCGTTGGCCAGGCTGTCCTTGCCCTCGAGGCCCTCGCCCAGCGGGTTGTACGACAGCGCGTCCTTGACGGTGAGCGGCACCGGGTTGTGGGTGCTGGCCTGCGGGCTCGGCGCGGTGCTGGTGGCCGAGGGGAGCGGGGACGCGGTGGCCGGCCCGGTGTGGCGCAGGCTGTCGACGAACTGCCAGGAGGCGACGCCGATCGCCCCCAGCGCGACCGTCCAGGCCGTGGCCTTGACCACCCGGCGCAGCCGCCGCCTGGCGCGCCGGGAGGAGGCCGGGCGGGAGGAGGCGGGCAGCGGGGCGACGGTGGCGTCGGCGACCCGGGTCGGGTTGGGCGCGGTGGGCAGCGCGTGGGTGTTGTGCCGGGGCGGGGCCGGGAAGGCGGGCAGCTCCGGCTCGGGCTGGCGGATCCGGGGCATCTGCGCGATCGCCCGGACCAGCTCCTCCGGCGTGGTGATCGGCTGGGCATGGTGCGGCGGCTGGTCGAACAGGGCCCGCGCGGCGAGCTCGGACAGGCCCTTGTGGACGCCCGCGCGGACCTGGTCCGGCGCGGCGTTCTGGAGCCCCTTGGGCAGGCCCTGGAGGTCGTAGCGGTCCTCCGGGTACGGCCAGCGGTGGGTGAGTGCGGCGAACAGCAGTGCGCCGATCGCCCGGGTGTCCGCCCGCTGGGCTTCCTCGGCGCCCTCGGCGGGCAGCCCGCGCAGGGCGGCGTCCACCGCGATGCCGTTGATCCGGTACTGGCCGCTGTCGGTGCGCAGCACGCAGCGCGGGGTGAGCCGCAGGTGGGCCTGGCCGCGCCGGTGGGCGGCCGCGACGGCGTCGGCGACCTGGCGGACCATCTGGTACGCCTCGTGCGGCTCCATCGGGCCGTTCGCGAGCAGCTTGGCCAGGTCGGAGGAGTGCGGCAGCCACTCCCGGACGACGTAGACCAGCTCGCCCTCGTGGACGGCGTCCAGCACCTGGACGAAGCGCGGGTCGCCGAGCAGGGCGGCGGACTTGGCGGCCGCCACCACCTTGCGGGCCCGCTGGTGGCCGGAGGCCATCAGGTGGACGCCGACGGCCCGGCGCAGCTTCTCGTCGACGGCGCGCCAGCTGCTGAAGGTCTCCGTCTGGGAGATGCACTCCTCCAGCCGGTACCGGTGGCCGATCATGTCGCCGCTGCGGCGCTGCGGGGCGGGGAGGGTGCGCGGGAGGGTGGCGGTGTCGCGCGGGTCGACCGTGGGCTGGGGGTCGGTGGGGCGGCGCGCGGGGCGGGCGGGGTCGGCGGGCTTCTTCCGGGGGGAGCCGGCCGCCAGTTCGGCGCGGAGTTCCTGCACGGAGAGCGGGGCGGTGATCTCCGAGGTCTCCTCACCGGTCGCGGAGCCCGGCTCGGCGACCGGTGCGCCGTCCCCGGGCGCGTCCGCGTCCGCGGTCACGTCCCCGTCCCCGTCCTCGTCGGTGCGCCCGGGGGTGGCGGCAGCGGCGCCGGCGCCCTTGCGGGTGTCAGCGGAGGTGCTGTCGCCGGCGTCCTCCGAGCCCGCGAGCTCGTCGATCGCCGCGGCCAGCGCGGCCTCGTCCGTCGCCGCGTCAGCTGCTGACGTGTCGACGACCGCCTTGGTGCCATCAGCCACCGTGGTCCTGCCTCCCCTTGTGTCGCCCCGGCCTGAGAGAGTCGCTGGAGCCCGAGGGTCGGCGGCCCTGTGCTCCAGGACAATTGTGCCCACTCTTCTCCACCGGGTACGACCGCTGAGACGTCCGCTCGGTTGCACAGGGGTGGAGAGATGTGGTGCAGATCCGACACCTGGTCGCCATCCGGCGGTCGGGCGGACCCGAACCAACCGGTGCCCGAGCACTCGGCCGGACGAGCGGAGGAGCCTCTCGCTCCGGTTGACGCCCGGTCAGGGCGCCCGCTCGTCCGGCCGGTGATCGGACGGTGATCGGACGGTGGTCGGACGGTCAGCGGCCCAGCCGGCCGCGGACCATGCCCAGCATGGCGTTCAGCTCCTCGATCCGCAGGCGCTTCGCGATGAGCACGAAGACCGCCAGCTGGAGTCCGCCGGCCACGACCAGGGCCGCCACGCTGCCCGGCCAGCCGCCGAGCACCTGCTGGACCCCCAGGCTGGCGCCGAGGCCGACCAGGGCGGCCGGGACGCAGGCGGCGGCCAGCCGGCTGTACGTCCGGCCGATCCGCTTGGTGTCCAGTCCGCCGATCCGCTTCTTCAACTTCGGCAGCGCGACCATCACTCCGACGGCGTAGGCGAGGCCGTAGCCGAAGGCGAGGCCGATCACCGTCCACTCGGCGGGCAGCACCAGCCAGCACAGCAGGGCGAAGCCGGCCTGGCAGGCCGCCACCCAGACCGTGTTGGAGAACGGCGTGCGGGTGTCCTCGTAGGCGTAGAAGCCGCGCAGCATCACGTACTGGGCGGAGTACGGGATCAGGCCCAGGGCGAACGCGGAGAGCATCAGACCGACGTTGGTGGCGTCGTTCAGGACGGTGTCGTTGCCGCCGACCGCGTAGATCGCCCGGCCGATCACCGGGCCGAGGGACAGGAACAGGAAGGCCCCCGGGACGACCGCCACCGCGGTGGTCCGCAGACCGTAGGAGATGTCGTCGCGCACCGCGCCGGCGTCCTCGTCGGCCGCCGCCCGGGAGAGCCGGGGAAGCACCGCGCTCATGATCGAGACGGTGATCACGGCCTGCGGGAGCTGCCAGATCAGCAGCGCGTTGGAGAACGCGGCCAGGCCGACGCCGTTGTGGCCGGCCGCCGCCGCGGCGGCGCCCGCCTTGGTGGACAGCTGGGTGATCACCAGGTAGCCGGCCTGGTTGGCGAGCACGAAGAGGAACGTCCACTTGGCCAGCCGGGCGGCCTTGCCCAGGCCGTGGCCGCGCCAGTCGAAGCGGGGCCGGAAGCGGAACTCGGCGGCCCGCAGGTACGGGATCATCGCCAGCGACTGGACGCCCAGACCGATCAGGGTGCCGAGGCCCAGCAGCCGCACGCCCTCCGGGGAGATGCCCTCCGGGGTGACGTGGGTGGTGCCGAATCCGCCGTAGACCCAGATGTAGGCGGAGAAGGTGAAGATCACCACGATGTTGTTCAGGACCGGGGTCCACATCATCGCGCCGAAGCGGCCGCGGGCGTTGAGGATCTGGCCCATCACCACGTGGATGCCCATGAAGAAGATGGTCGGCAGGCAGTAGCGGGCCAGCGCCACCGTGGTGTCGGCGAGCTCCGGGGTGGCCATCATCGGGTGGGCGATCAGCTGCACCAGCACGGGTGCCCCGAGCACGGCCAGGAAGACCACGCCGCCGAGCCCGACCATCACCAGGGTGAGCAGCCGGCTGGCGTACGCGATGCCGCCGTCCTCGTCGTTCTTCATGCTGCGCACCAGCTGCGGCACGAAGACCGCGTTGAGCGCGCCGCCGCCGATCAGGATGTACAGCAGGGTCGGCAGGGTGTTCGCCGCGTTGTACGAGTCACCCATCACGCCGACGCCGATGGCGGCGGTGATCACCATGGTCCGGACGAAGCCGGTGCCGCGGGAGACCAGCGTGCCGGCCGCCATGATCGCGCTGGAGTTCAGCAGGCTGGCGACCTTGCCGCCACCGGCCGGCTTGGCGGGCTCGGCGGGCTCGGCGGCGGGCGCGGCCGCGTGCCGGGCCGCCTGCTCCTCGGTGCGGAGGTCCGCCAGCGGTTCGACCGCCGGGGGCACCGCGACGGCGGCCACCTGCATGGTGGCCTCCTCCTCGGAGAGCGGCGGGTCGAACTCGATCGGCGGCACGAAGTGGTGCTGCCCGCCCGGAGCGCCGCCGTGCTGCGGCTGCCCCGGGTAGCCGACCGGCGGCGGGTACGGCGCGGGGCCGGCCGGCGGGGCGGTCGGCTGGACCGGCTGCGGGGCCGGGGAGGGCTGCGGGACCGGCGGCTGGGCCGCGGCCTGCGCCGGGCGGCCGCCGAACAGGGCGTCCACCCCGACGTACTCGGTGGTCTCGGTGTCCCAGGCGGAGTGCGCCGGGCCCGGCTCCCACTGCGGCCGGGGCTGCTCGACGCCGCCCCAGTGGCCGCCCGCGGGCTGCGCCGGGGCCGGCTCCTGCGGCCAGGCGGCCTGCGCCGGGGCGTCCCAGCCGGGCTGCACCGGCGGCACCGGGGCCGAGAACTGCTCGGTGGCCTGGTACGGGGTCGTCGGCACCGGCGTCGGGTAGCCGCCGCCCTGCGGCGGCAGCTGCGGCGGCACGTCGTACGCGGCGGCCGGCGGCTGGGGCGCGGCGGGCCGACCGGCCCGCAGACCGTACGGGTCCTGGCCGTCCTGCGGGTACCCGTACGCGTCCGCCGCGTACGGGTCCTGGGCGTAGGTGTCGGCCACGTACCAGTCGCCGGACGGCGACTCGGCGCCCGGCCGGCTCTCACCGCGGCCCGGCGGCCGCTCCTCGCTGCGCCCGGTCATGTCACCTCTTCGCTGTCGTGGGGGGAGGCCGGCCCGGCGGTGCGGGGGGTCGGCGGTATCAAGGACCAACCTTCTCATCACTGGCGGCCCGATCCCGGCCATCCGGGCTGCTGCCGCGCGGTGTCTGCGCGGGACCGTCACCCGGGGCGTCGTCCGTCCCGCCCGCCCCGTCCGGTGCCGGGGCCCCGGCGGGATCCGCGGCCGTCCCCGGGGCGGCGTCCTCGGCCGGGCCCCGTGCGGCGTCCTCCGCCGGACCCTGCGCGGTGTCCTCCGCCGGGCTCTGCGCTCCCCCGGTGCCGCCCGCCGCCGGGGCGTCCCCGACCGGCTGGTCGCCGTCCTCGTGCGGCTGCCCGCCGCGCCGCTTGCGCTGGCGCACGAAGCGCAGCGCGGCCAGCAGCAGCAGGACGCCGGCGCCCGCGAAGATGTACAGCACCCCGTTGGTCACCGAGGTCACCTCGACCCTGAACTGCTGCGGCTCGCCGTACGGCCGGGAGTCGGGGCCGGTGGTCCACAGCTGGGCGGTCATCGCGACCGACCCGTTGTTGTGCGCCTCGGCGTTGAAGCGCAGGGTCACGCTCTGCGAGGGCGGGAGGACCAGCTCCTCCTCCTTGCTCACCCGCAGCCGGTTCGGCTGGGCCGAGGTGAGCACCAGCTTCAGGTTGGTGACCGTCTGGGTCAGGTCGTTGCGGACGCTGACCTGGAGCAGACCGGTGTCGCCGGCCAGGGTGACGACGTTCTTCTTCGGCACCTGGACGGCGCCGGTCAGCTCCTTCAGGTACTTCGTGACGCCGGTGCGGTAGGTGCTCCCGGCCGGCGGCAGGCTGCGCCACTCGGTGGACAGCGAGCGGACCATCGCGGCGCTGAACGGGCCGCGCACCCGCTGCGGCAGGGTGAGCACCCGCATCAGGGTGTCCAGGTCGTGCTGGATGTCGTCGGTACGGCTCAGGTCGGCCGCCGGCAGCTCCGAGGCGCGGGCCTGGGTCGGGTAGTCGGTGGGCGCCGGGACGGCGGTGTTGGCCTTCGGGTCGGCCGGGGACTGGGCCACCGCGTCCAGCTTGACCGAGGAGATCCACTTGCCGTCCGCCGTCTGCAGGGCGCCGGCCAGCGCCTTGGCTCCGGCGGCGCTCAGCTCGCGCGGGGGCAGGACCAGCAGTCCGCGCTGGTTCTGCGGCTGCTCGTGGGTGATCGCGAAGGTCTCGGCGAGGAAGCGCTGGGCGGTGTCGGTCTGCGCCTGCGGGCTGCTGAGGTCCCGGTCGAAGAGCGCGGAGACGGTCTCGTCGGCCACCACGGCGCTCTGGCCGCCGCCGATCGGGCGGACCGCGGTCGGGGTGTAGTTGAGCGAGTCCGACTCCGGCATGCTCGCGCCGTTGACCAGCACCAGCCCGCTGCCCGATTGCTGGGCGAGCGAGGCGATCTGCTGGTCGAGGTAGCCCTGGAACGGCCAGGCGACGTCCGAGCGGGTGTCCACCGCGAGCCGTCCCTCGACGGTCAGCCGGCCGGCGGTGGCCGCCTTGCTCAGCGCGGTGGTCATCCCGGCCAGGTCGGAGCCGTTGTGGGCGATCGAGGCGAGGTCCGGGTCCGCGTACGGCAGCGAGACCACCTGGGAGCCCGGCTTGGCGACGGCGGCCCGCAGCTTGTCCAGCCAGGCGACGGCGGCGGCCGAGGCGGGGACCTGGACGGTGTTCTCGTCCTTGGCCGACTTGCCCGACTCCTCGGTGCCCGGCTTCTGCACCCGGTAGGGCTTGGTCATCGCGAGCGCGGCGTCCAGCAGGTCCGGGTCGATCACCCAGGTGAGCCCGTTCAGCTTGGCGCCGGTGTCGACCAGCTCGTACAGCCGGCCGCCCGGGGCGAACTCGGCGGCCAGGCTGTCGTCGCGCAGCACCGACACGGGCTGGTCGTTGCTGTCGGTGGTGGTCTGGGCGGCCAGCACCGGCGCGTGCACCAGCGGCCAGATGGTGGCGACCTTCGTCGGCTGCGCCTCGGCGCCGCCCGGGTTGTACGGCAGGAAGGTCCGAGCGATGCCCAGGGCGCGGTCGCGCGGGTTGTCGGCGGTCCCGCCCCAGGCGTCCACCGCGAGCTCGTACGCGCCGCTCGCGGAGAGCCCGAGGTCGCTCACGGCGACGCTCAGGGTGTACGGCTGGCTCTGCCCCGGGTTCAGCTCCGGCAGGGCGTACTGCGGGCTGTCCAGCTCCACGCCGTCCTTGCCGTCCGGCGTGGAGCGGGCGGCCACGTTGGCCAGGTCGCTGCGCCGGTCCAGCGGCTTGCCGTAGTTCGGCTTGCGGACGGCCGCGTGGGCGCCCTTGACCGCCGACTTGCCGGCGTTGGTGACGCGTCCGGTGATCGTCACGGTGCCACCGGGGGTGGCCACCTGCGGGCTCAGCGTGTCGATGGTCATCACCACCGGGTACTCGGCCGTGGCGGAGGAGTCCCCGGCCGGCCGGACGTTGCCGCCCGCGGGCAGCGCACCGGCCGGGGTGGCCGTGAAGAAGGTCAGGGCGGCCGCGCAGGCGGCGGCCAGGCGCGCACCCGCGCGGCGCGCCCGGCGGGCCGGATGACGCCCCTCGGCGGGGCGCTCGGCCCGTCCAGGCTGTCGGTGCGCCCCCAGGCCCGAGTGCCGTGCCGGCTCACTCACTCGCTTCGCCCTCGCCGTTCTCGATCGTTCGCTGCTGATGCTGTCCGTCCGGCGGTCCGCCCGACGCTCTTCGCTTGACTCGTGGAACTCTTCGCCCGACTCCGTCGCCGCACCGCCGCCGCGGGATTCCGCGGGTGGCGGCGGCGCGCGACACCGCGTCCCCTGTCCGGTGTCCGAGACTCGTCCACCGGCATGGTAACGATGCTGCCTGCGGTGCAGTGTTGCGGGCTGTGGGGTGAGACGCCCAGAACGCGCGGGCGGTTGACCCGCCGGGGCACGTACCCTTGTGAGCCGTGTCCACTGCCAATGAGCCCACCGCGCGCACCGACCGTTCCAGCACCGCCGTCCAGGTCGTACCAGGCCTGAGCGAGGCCCAGACCCTCGGCCTCCAAGAGCTGCTGCGGGTGTCGCCGGTCGCCGACGAGATCGCCCGCCGGTTCCACGCGGCCGGTCACCGGCTGGCGCTGGTCGGCGGGTCCGTCCGGGACGCGCTGCTCGGCCGGCTCGGCAACGACCTGGACTTCACCACCGACGCCCGCCCGCAGCAGGTGCTCAAGCTGGTCAAGGGCTGGGCGGACGCGGTCTGGGACGTCGGCATCGCCTTCGGCACGGTCGGCGCCCGCAAGGACACCCCCGAGGGCTCCTTCCTGATCGAGATCACCACCTACCGCTCCGAGGCGTACGACCGCACCTCGCGCAAGCCCGAGGTCAGCTACGGCGACACCATCGAGGAGGACCTGGTCCGCCGGGACTTCACGGTCAACGCGATGGCCGTCGACCTGCCCGGCCGCGGCTTCGTCGACCCGCACCACGGCCTGGAGGACCTGGAGGCCCGGGTGCTGCGCACCCCCGCCACCCCCGAGGAGTCCTTCTCCGACGACCCGCTGCGGATGATGCGGGCCGCCCGCTTCGCCGCCCAGCTGGACTTCGAACCGGCGCCCGAGGTGGTCGCCGCGATGACCGCGATGGCCGAGCGGATCACCATCGTCTCCGCCGAGCGGGTCCAGGCCGAGCTGAACAAGCTGCTGCTGGCCAAGTACCCGGTGAAGGGCCTGCGGCTGCTGGTCGACACCGGCCTGTGCGGGTACGTGCTGCCCGAGCTGCCCGCGCTGCGGCTGGAGCGGGACGAGCACCACCGGCACAAGGACGTCTACGAGCACTCGCTGACCGTCCTGGAGCAGGCCATCGACCTGGAGCAGGACGGCCCGGACCTCACCCTGCGGCTCGCCGCGCTGCTGCACGACATCGGCAAGCCGCGCACCCGCCGCTTCGAGTCGGACGGCCGGGTCTCCTTCCACCACCACGAGGTGGTCGGCGCCAAGATGACCCGCAAGCGGATGCGGGAGCTCAAGTACTCCAAGGAGCTCACCGAGGAGGTCTCGCGCCTGGTCGAGCTGCACCTGCGCTTCCACGGCTACGGCGGCGGCGAGTGGACCGACTCGGCGGTGCGCCGCTACGTCACCGACGCCGGGCCGCTGCTGGAGCGCCTGCACAAGCTGACCCGCTCCGACTGCACCACCCGCAACAAGAAGAAGGCGGCCGCGCTCTCCCGCACCTACGACGGTCTGGAGACCCGGATCGGTGAGCTGAAGGCGCAGGAGGAGCTGGACGCCGTCCGCCCGGCGCTGGACGGCAACCAGATCATGGAGCTGCTCGGCCTCAAGCCCGGCCCGCAGGTCGGCAAGGCGTACAAGCACATGCTCGAACTCCGGCTGGAGCACGGCCCGTTGGAGCACGACGAGGCGGTCGGGGCGCTGCGGGCCTGGTGGGCCGAGCAGCAGGGCTGAGCAGCGGGGCCGAGCTGAGCCCGGCTCGGGAACCGGTTCCGGGTTCGGGTTCGGGTCCGGCTTCGGGTCCGGGTTCGGTTCCGGAAACGCGAGAGGGGTGGTCCCGGCCTGGCGCCGGGTCCACCCCTCGTCCGTACCGGGCTACTTGAGCTGCTTCAGGCAGAGCACGTAGTCCAGGGCCGGGAGGTTGGGGTGCTTGCTGGTGTACCAGCTGTCCGACTTCGGCTGCTTCTCGCAGACCTTCTCGTCGGAGGTGGCGAGGTACTTGTAGACGATCTTGTACTGCGCCTTGGTGTCGGTACAGGGCACCACGGTGATCTTCGGGTTGGTGTCGGTGGTCTCGCTGGTGCCGTTCGCGTTGCGCAGGCAGTCGCCGGGGTTGGCCGAGTCCACCTTGCTGTCCGAGTCGGTCGGGGTGGCGACCGGCGGGAGCGTCAGCGTCGGGACCGGCAGCGTGAAGGTCGGCGAGGGGATGACCGGGGTCGTGGAGGTCGGCCTCGGCAGCGGCGTGGGCGAGAAGGTCAGCGTGGTGGAGGTCGGCGTCGGGTAGGCGACCGGGTCGTTCTTCTTCGGGCCGAGCACCCCGCTCGCGGCCAGGGCCACGGTGACCGCCAGCGAGACCGGCACCAGCAGCATCGCGAGGTGCGGCCGGCTGGTCAGCGGGACGCCCGGGTTCAGCTGGGGGCCGTGGCTGCCCGGGACGGGCGGCGGCAGCTGCTTGAACTTGTTGTGCGGGCCGAGGTTCAGCAGCAGCGTGATCGGGGTCAGCAGCCAGGACACCAGGCTCCACCAGCCCTGGACCAGCGTCCGGGCCGACATGTCGCGCACCGTCGCCGTTCCGCAGGTGCGGCAGAACGGGCCGGTCATCCGCAGCATCCGGTAGGCGATGATCAGGCCCTGGTGGCCGCGGACGGTGGCGTCCACCGCCGGGTAGCCGCCGCAGAACCGGCAGGTGGTCCCGTCCGTCGGCGCCGGCGGGTACCCGTACCCGTAGCCGCCCGCCGGCGGCTGGGCGCCGTACGGCTGCTCGGGCGGCGGGGCGCCCGGGTAGCCGTAGCCGGGTGGCGGCGGGGGGCTCGGGTAGCCGTACCCGGCCGGCGGCGGTGGGGGCGGGGCGCCGTAGGAGCCGCCGGAGGCGTACGGGTTGCCGTCGCCCGGTGGCGGGCCGTACGGCATCTGGGGCGGAGGCGGAGGCGGAGCGGACAAGGAGGTCCCCCGGGAAGGAGAGCGGAAGAGTTCAGGACTTCTTCACCGGCGGGACGCCGGTGGTGGCGGGCGCCAGCGGGCCGAGGCAGAGCACGTACCGCTTCTTGTTCCAGCGGCGGCCGCTCTTGCCCGAGACCACGCTCGTGGTCTGCGGCGTCTGCTTGCAGCGGGTCATGTCCGTGGTGCCCTCGAACTTCGCGAGGACGCGGTAATTCGCCTTGCTGTCAGTGCACTTGACGATCTCGACATCGCGGGATCCGCTCGCCTTCACGCAGTCGCCGGGCTTGGCGCTGCTGACGCTCGGCCCGGCCACGAAGTAGCCCACGGCCAGCGCCAGGCAGCCGCCGACCACGCCGACGATCCGCAGCTTGGAGCGGATGCCGCGCTTGGCGGCCGGCGCGGGCGGCCCCGCCGGGGCGGGCTGGGGCGGGCCGTAGGGGCCGGCGGGCGGCTGCTGCCCGTACGGTCCGGGGGCCGGCTGTCCGTACGGCTGCTGACCGTAGGGCTGAGCGGGCGGCTGCTGCCCGTACGGCTGCTGGCCGTAGGCGGGCGGCTGTCCGTACCCGGGCGGCGGGCCGTAGCCGGGCGGGGCCGGCGGCGCGGGCTGCCCGTAGCCCGGCGGCGGTCCGTAGGGCGCGGCCGGCGGGGGCACGGGTGCCCCGTACGGCGTCCCGACGGGTGGCCCGACCGGGGCCTGGCCGTACGGATTCGGCGGTGTGCTCATCAGTTCGTCCCCCGAAACAGAGTTCTGTCGATCCGACAGGTTCGAGTACCTTAGCGAGTCCGTCGGACGCCTTCGGCCACGAGCCCCGGAGGTGGCCCAGGAGGCCTGGTCACCGGGGGAGCGGGCTCCGGCGGGCGGCGCGCAGGTAGAGGACCGCCGTCAGTGCGTATACCCCGGCGACCCCCAGCACCACCGCGACCGAGCGGCCGGACAGCGGCAGCACCAGCGCCGTGACCAGGGCGGCGGCCACGAAGGCCACGTTGAACAGCACGTCGTAGATGGCGAAGACCCGGCCGCGGTACTCGTCCTCCACCGACTCCTGCACCACCGTGTCGGCGCAGATCTTGGTGCCCTGGGTGACCACCCCGAGCAGCAGGGCGGCGAGCAGGCAGGGCACCAGCGAGAAACTCAGGCCCAGGGCGGGGACGAAGACCACCGGGGCGACCAGACAGGCCGTCATCCATCCGGCCAGGCCCAGCCGGCGGGTGCACCAGGGGCTGACCAGCGCGGCGACGAAGAACCCGGCGGCGGACAGGCCCACCGCCTGGCCGAGGGTGACCAGCCCGGCCGCGCTGTCGGTCGGGTCGTTGAAGGTGTACCGGGCGAGCATCACCACCACCACGATCAGCACGCCGTAGCAGAACCGGGCCGCGGTGACCGCGGCCAGCGCGTGCACGGCGGGCCGGCAGTCCCGCACCAGGTGGCGCACCGCGGCGGCGAGTTCGAGGGCGGCCCGGACCAGCGCCTGGCCGATCCCCGGGCGGTCCTCGTGCTGCTCCGGGCCGAGCAGGTCGCGGTCCATCCGCCGGGCGGCCAGCGCGGCCGACAGGTAGAGCAGTGCGGCCACCGTGACCAGGGCGGCGTCGGCCGTCGGCCCGGGAGCCATCAGCTGGTGCAGCGCGAAGCCGATGCCCCCGCCCGAGGCGGCGGCGACCGTCCCGAGGGTGGGGGAGAGGGCGTTGGCGGTGACCAGCTGGTCCTGCTCCACCACCCGGGGCAGGGCGGCGGACAGCCCGGCCAGGATGAACCGGTTGAGCGCGGTGACCAGCAGGGCCGAGGCGAAGAACAGCCAGGTCGGCGCCTGCGCCAGCAGCAGCGCGCCGGTGCCCAGGCCCAGCACGAAGCGGGCCAGGTTGCCGAAGTAGAGCACCTGGCGGCGGCGCCAGCGGTCCAGCAGCACGCCGGCGAACGGGCCGATCACCGAGAACGGCAGCAGCATCACGGCCAGCACCGAGGCGATGTCGGCGGGGGAGGACTGCTTCTCCGGGGAGAACACCACGTACGCGGCGAGCGAGACCTGGAAGACGCCGTCCGAGAGCTGGGAGAGCACCCGGGCGGTCAGCAGCCGCCGGAAGTCGCGGCCCTTCAACAGGTCGAGGAGCGTGGCGCGGTGCGCGGACTGGTGGGTGCTGCCGTCATCGGTGATCGCCACCCGCCCAGAGTGCCATGGAACCGGTCACCGTTTCACGTGAAACATCGGCCGCGAAAAAGTGAAGGGTCCACGATCCGTGGACCGTGGACCCTTCCTACGGGCTGCGCGAGCCCCGGGCGGTCAGGCGCTCAGCGCTCCGTGCCCGACAGTCGCGAACCTCGCTGCGCTCAGCGCTCGGTACCCGACAGTCGCGAACCTCGCTGCGCTCAGCGCTCGACCTCGCCGCGGATGAACTTCTCGACGTTCTCGCGGGCCTCGTCGTCGAAGTACTGCACCGGCGGGGACTTCATGAAGTACGAGGAGGCCGACAGGATCGGGCCACCGATGCCGCGGTCCTTGGCGATCTTCGCGGCGCGCACGGCGTCGATGATGACACCGGCGGAGTTCGGGGAGTCCCAGACCTCCAGCTTGTACTCCAGGTTCAGCGGGACGTCGCCGAAGGCCTTGCCCTCCAGGCGGACGTAGGCCCACTTGCGGTCGTCCAGCCAGGCCACGTAGTCCGAGGGGCCGATGTGGACGTTCTTGGAGCCCAGCTCGCGGTCGCGGATCTGCGAGGTGACGGCCTGGGTCTTGGAGATCTTCTTGGACTCCAGGCGCTCGCGCTCGAGCATGTTCTTGAAGTCCATGTTGCCGCCGACGTTCAGCTGCATGGTGCGCTCGAGGATGACACCGCGGTCCTCGAACAGCTTGGCCATCACGCGGTGCGTGATGGTCGCGCCGACCTGGGACTTGATGTCGTCACCGACGATCGGCACGCCGGCCTCGGTGAACTTGTCCGCCCACTCCTTGGTGCCCGCGATGAACACCGGCAGGGCGTTCACGAAGGCGACCTTGGCGTCGATGGCGCACTGGGCGTAGAACTTGGCCGCGTCCTCGGAACCGACGGGCAGGTAGCAGACCAGGACGTCGACCTGCTGGTCCTTGAGGACCTGGACGACGTCGACCGGCGCCTCGTCGGACTCCTCGATGGTCTCCAGGTAGTACTTGCCCAGGCCGTCGAGGGTGTGGCCGCGCTGGACGGTCACGCCGGTCGGCGGCACGTCGCAGATCTTGATGGTGTTGTTCTCGCTGTTGCCGATGGCGTCGGCCAGGTCGAAGCCGACCTTCTTGGCGTCGACGTCGAAGGCGGCGACGAACTCCACGTCACGGACGTGGTAGTCACCGAACTGGACGTGCATCAGGCCGGGGACCTTGCCGGCCGGGTCGGCGTCCTTGTAGTACTCGACACCCTGCACCAGCGACGCGGCGCAGTTGCCCACACCGACGATGGCTACGCGAACCGAACCCATTCCGGTTGCTCCCTGTGATCTCATGAGGCCCGCCGGGGTAGGCGGAACTCGTCCTGCTTCTTCGATGACTGCATGTACGGGCGCGAGGCGCCCGATCCTGCCGCGCGGCACAGGGCTGGCGCGGTGTCAGCGCTCCTGGGCGGAGCGCCCCGGTCGGTCGTACGGCGGCCCGGAGGGGTCCTGGGACCCGGTCTCCTGGCCACGGCCGTCCGAAGTCTTGTGGGGGCCGGCGGTACCGCCGCCGGCGTCGGGGCCGGATCGGCCGGTGCGGTTGGACCGCTCGGTCTCGATCAGCTCGTTGAGCCAGCGGACCTCGCGCTCCACGGACTCCAGTCCGTGCCGCTGGAGTTCGACGGTGTAGTCGTCGAACCGCTCGCGGGCGCGGGCCAGCGAGCTGCGCATGCGCTCCAGCCGCTCCTCCAGCCGGCTGCGGCGTCCTTCCAGGACGCGCATCCGCACGGCCCGGTCGGTCTGGCCGAAGAAGGCGAAGTGCACGCCGAAGTGCTCGTCCTCCCAGGCGTCCGGGCCGGAGTCGGCGAGCAGCTCCTCGAAGCGCTGCTTCCCCTCCGCGGAGAGCCGGTAGACGATCTTGGACCGCTTGCCGTTGAGCGCGGTGGCCGGGACGTACTCGACGTCGGGGTTGTCCTCGACCAGGAAGCCCTGGGCGACCAGGCTCTTCAGGCAGGGGTAGAGCGTCCCGTAGGAGAGCGCCCGGAACGTGCCGAGCAGGATGTTCAGCCGCTTGCGCAGCTCGTAACCGTGCATCGGGGCGTCGTGGAGCAGTCCGAGGACGGCGAACTCCAGCACGCCTGAGCGTCTGCCCATGGCCGTCCTCCTCCTCCCTCTCGGCGTTCCGTCCGGCCGTCGCATCCGGCGGTATTCCGCTTCGATGTATCGGCTCGATATATCGAGAACAGTAAACCCGGCCCTCGGAACGGGCAAGGGGGGCACGCGTGAATGTGATCACAAGCCGACGCGCGGGTGAGCTTGGCAACGGGCGTGTAATGATCTGTTGCCGTTTTGCGGGCATTGGCAACTGATGTCCGATTAGTTGTATTTCCGTGCTGCGTACGCTGTCGCGTGTGCACGAGGACCACCTCCGGGATCAGGGCGGTTTGCGGGCATCGGACGTGAACCCTGCCTTCAGGCTGGAAACGCCTGGCGAGGAGTGGCTGGAAGATGAGCGAACGACGGCGAAGGACGCCCGACCCGGGCGGTGACGGGCAGCAGCCCCCGGGAGGCGGCGGCCGTCGGGGCGGTGGGCCGGGGCCCGATGAGCTGCGCTCGGACGGCGTCGGCCGGGGCCGCCCCTCGGGGGTCAGGGAGACCGCACAGCAACCCCGGATGACCCGTGCGGAGATGCGCAAGGCTGCCCAGAAGAAGGGCAAGGGTGGCGGCGGCCGGCGCGGTGACGCCGCGGCAGCCGCCGCGGCCGCCGGCCCCGGCAAGAAGCGGTTCATCGACTACCCGCGGTTCGGCAAGACCGGCGTCCGGCGCTGGCTGCCGTCCTGGAAGCAGTGGCTGAGCGGCTTCCTGCTGGTCTTCGGCTGCTTCGTGGGCCTGGTGTTCTACCTGTACCAGACCACCAAGGTCCCGGAGCTGAACGACCTGGTGCAGAACCAGAACACGATCTACTACTGGGCCGACAACACGGAGATGACCCGCAAGGGGCAGACCAACCGTCAGATCGTCGACCTCAAGGACATCAGTCCCAATCTCCAGAACGCCGTCATCGCCGCGGAGAACAAGACCTTCAAGACCGACAGCGGCATCGACCCCAAGGGCATGCTCCGCGCGGTCTACAACATGGCCAAGGGGGGTGAGACCCAGGGCGCCTCGACGATCACCCAGCAGTACGTGAAGAACGCCTACCTGAGCCAGGAGCAGACCCTCAGCCGCAAGGTGAAGGAGTTCTTCATCACGCTGAAGATCAACCAGGACAAGGGCAAGGAGGAGATCCTCACCGGCTACCTGAACACCAGCTGGTTCGGCCGCGGTGCGAACGGCGCCCAGGCGGCCGCCCAGGCGTACTACGGGGTGGACGCCAAGGACCTCAACGTCTGCCAGAGCGCCATGCTGGCCGGACTGCTCAAGGGCGCGACGTACTACGACCCCACCAACCCGGCCAACAAGGAGCGGGCGCAGGGCCGGTGGAACTGGATCCTGGACCAGATGGTGGACACCAAGGCCATCACCCCGGACGAGCGCGCCAAGTGCAACGCGTTCCCGGACCCGATCCCGCAGAAGCCCAGCTCCAACATGAACGGTGAGATCAGCTACCTGGTCGACACCGCCAACAAGTACGTGATGGCCACCGACAAGACGATCACTCAGCAGATGATCGACCGGGGCGGCCTGAAGATCTACACCACCTTCGAGAAGGACAAGGTCGACGCCCTGAAGAAGGCCGTCGACGACGTCAAGGCGGAGAACCTCAACCCGCAGAAGCGGCCGGACAACGACACCAACATCCAGTTCGGCTCCGCCAGCATCCGCCCCGGCGACGGCGCGATCGTCGCCCTCTACGGCGGTGACGGCGTGGAGAACGGCCACTTCGACAACAACGCCGACGCCACCGGCGTCCAGGTCGGCTCGACCTTCAAGCCCTTCGTGCTGGCCACCGCGATGCAGGTCGGCGTGCAGACCGCGAAGGACGACAAGGGCAAGCCGAAGCGGATCAACGCCGACAGCCGCTACCTGGCCGACGACATGTCCGAGATCCGCAAGCCGGACGGCTCGCTGGTGATCGGCGACGACGGCAAGCCGTACCGGCAGAAGAACGAGGACTCCGGCAAGCGCGGCTACGTCTCGCTGCGGCAGTCGATGCAGTTCTCGTACAACGTGCCCTTCGTCCAGCTCAACCAGGACGTCGGCGGCCAGAACGTGGCCGACATCGCGGTGCAGATGGGCATCAAGAAGGAGAGCCTCGCCGATCCGAAGACGGCGACCTTCCCGCTCGGCACCTCCACCATCAGCCCGATCCGGATGGCCACCGCCTACGGCACCCTGGCGGCCAGCGGCAAGGAGGCCGAGCCGTACTCGGTCACCAAGGTCGAGGTGAGCGGCGTGGAGCGCCCCGGCTTCGGCAAGAAGGAGCTCAAGGTCGCCCTGGAGCCGGCCGTCGCCGACAACGTCACCGACGTGCTGGTGAACGTGGCCGTGAACGGCACCGGCAAGAAGACGAAGGACCTGGGCCGCCCGGTGGCCGGCAAGACCGGTACCACCGACCAGAACAAGTCGGCCTGGTGGGTCGGCTACACCCCGCAGCTGGTGACCAGCGTGGCGATGTGGCGCGAGGACCCGACCAAGCACGAGCGGCAGTCGCTCAACGGCACCGGCGGCAAGGAGTCCATCCACGGTGGTGACATCCCGACCGACGTCTTCACCCGGTACATGAGGGCCGCGCTGGCCAACGAGAAGAAGATGGACTTCCCGACCCCGCAGCCGGTGGGCACCGAGGTGGACTCCTCCGGTGCGCCGTCCACGGCCACCGCGGCGGCCACGCCGACCACGACCGACACCCCGTCGGCGCCGGTGCAGCCCCAGTCGCAGGCGCCGCAGCCGCCGGTGCAGCCGCAGCCCACCCAGACCTGCGTGCCCGGTGTGGACTGCCCCGGTGACCAGCCGAGCCCGTCGAACAGCAGGAACCCGCACCCGGGCAACAGCTGTCTGCCGCTGGTCGGCTGCCCGACGCAGCCCCCGGGACCGACGGACAGCGCGACGCCGGGCGGCGGCGGCAAGCCGGGCGGGGGCGGCGGCAAGCCGACGCCGAGCAGCACCGGCGGCGGTGGCCAGCAGGGCGTCACGGCCGGGCAGTAGCCCGGGCCCGGCGGAAACCGGAACGGCGGTGGCGGTCCTCCTCGGAGGGCCGCCACCGCCGTTCTCGTCTGCCGTACCGCCGCTTTTCGTCCTGATCGCCGCCGTCTCCGGCACGGCCGTCCCGCTGCGGTCGGCCCTCCGCCCGCCGCGCGGGGACGGGGACCGTTGCGGGGTCCTCCTCGTCCCGGCGGGACCGGTGCGGCAGGATGTCCGGCATGACGTCGAGCGATCGTGACGAAACCGCCGGCCCGGTCGGGTCCGGCGCCGCCGCAGGGCCCCTCCCGGCAGCCGTCGCCACGGCCGCGCCACCGGTCAACACCGTGGTCGTCCCGGCCGACGAGGACCCGGTGGCGGCGGCCGGCAGCGAGGTGTTCGGCGGGCCCCCGGGCCGCCGGGCGCTGCTCGGGGTCTCCTGGTGGATCCCGGCGCGCTTCCTGGCGCTCGCGGTGATCGTGGTGTCGGTGCTCGGCATGGTGCAGAAGCTGCCCTGCTACGAGCAGGCCTGGTTCCAGCCGGGCTCGCCGCAGTACATCCACGCCTGTTACAGCGACGTCCCGCACCTGTTCTCCGGACGCGGCTTCGCGGCCGGGCTGCACCCGTACGTGGACCGCATCCCCGGTTCCTCGGGCGATCTCCAGTACCTCGAGTACCCGGTGCTGACCGGCCTGTTCATGCAGGTCGCGGCCTGGCTGACGCCCGGCGGCGGGAACCAGCAGAGCCAGGAGCAGTGGTTCTGGGCGATCAACGCCGGGATGCTGATGGCCTGCGCGGTGGTCGTCGCGGTGGCGCTCTCGCGCACCCACCGGCGCCGTCCGTGGGACGCGCTGCTGTTCGCGCTCGCCCCGGTCCTGCTGCTCAACGGCACCGTGAACTGGGACCTGCTCGCGGTCGCCCTGGCCGCCGTGGCGATGGCCTGGTGGGCCGGCGCCCGGCCGGGCTGGGCCGGCGTCTTCATCGGCCTGGCCACCGCGGCCAAGCTCTATCCGCTGCTGCTGATCGGCCCGCTGCTGGTGCTCTGCTGGCGGGCCGGGAAGTGGCGCGAGTTCCGGGTGATGCTGGGCGGCGCGGTCGGCGCCTGGCTGGTGGTCAACCTGCCGATCATGCTGGCCAACTGGCGGGGCTGGTCGACCTTCTACGTGTTCAGCAAGCACCGCGGCGAGGACTACGGCTCGTTCTGGCTGATCCTGATGCAGCGCCGCGGCGCCGGACTGGCCTCCCTCGACGTCTACATCGGCGTGCTGATGGTGCTGGGCTGCCTGGCCATAGCGTGGCTCGGCTTCTCGGCCCCGCGCCGGCCGCGCTTCGCCCAGCTGGCCTTCCTGGTGGTCGCGCTGTTCGTGCTGGTCAACAAGGTGTACTCGCCGCAGTACGCGCTCTGGCTGCTGCCGCTCGCGGTGCTGGCCCGGCCGCGCTGGCGGGACTTCCTGATCTGGCAGGCCTGCGAGGTGCTCTACACCCTGGGCATCTGGTCCCACCTGGCCCTGGTCACCGGCACCAAGCAGCACGGGATCGGCGAGGGCTGGTACCACTTCGCGATCGGGCTGCACCTGCTGGGCACGCTCTACCTGGTCGTCCTGGTGGTCCGCGACGTCCTCCACCCGGACCACGACCCGGTCCGCTGGGACGGCAGCGACGACCCCTCCGGCGGGGTGCTGGACCACGCCCCGGACGTGTCCGTGCTGGGCACCGCCCGCCGGCTGCGCGAGGAGGAGACCTACGCCGCGTACGCGCCGGCCGGCCCCGGGCAGTGGCTCGACGAGCGCGAACTGCCGGAGCCGGCCGAGAAGCCGTAGCTCAGCGGTCCACCACGCGGTCGAAGTGCGTGGTGGTGTGCCGGACCTGGAGACCGAGCTCCTCGCCGATCGCCGGGGGCTTGGTCTCCCCGTCCAGGAACAGCAGCGAGACCTGCATGTGCGGCGGCTCGGCGAACCACAGCTGCTTGCCGGCCCAGTGGAACGGCGACTTGGTCTTGTTGACGGTCGCCAGACCGGCCCGGGCGATGCCCTTGGCGCGCGCCCCCATGCTCTGGACGTACTTGGGCGCCTCCAGGCCGATGCCGTGCGCGGTGCCGCCGGCGACCACCAGGATGTGGCCGTCGCCGGGCGCCGGGTGCTGGCGGTAGCCGTAGCGCTCGCCCTTCTGCAGCCGGGTGACGTCCAGGACGGTGGCCCGGACCTCCAGCGCGGCGTGGTCGCCCAGCCAGAGCCGGGTGCCGATCCGCGCCCGGAAGACCGTCTGCGGGTAGCGCTGGGCCAGCTGGTCCATGCCGGCCGCGCCGAGGTGGCTGACGAACACCGTGTGCACCGGGATGCCGGCCGCCCGGGCGGTGTCCACCCAGTACGCGACCTCCTCGACCGGGCTGGAGCCGTCCGGCCGGTCCATCGGCAGGTGCAGCGCCAGGCCCTCGAAGCTCACGCCCTCCAGTTCGGCGGCGACGGTGCGCAGGTCGTCCGCGCTCACGCCGTGCCGGCGCATGGTGGTCATGCACTCCAGCACCACCCGGGCGCCGTGCAGCGCGCGCAGCCCGTCCACGCTGGCCACCGTCCGGATCACCCGGGCGTGCGGCAGCGGCAGCGCCTCCTCGCCGACCCGGTACGGGGTGAGCACCAGCAGCTCGCCGCCGTACCACTCGGCGGCGTCGGCCGCCTCGTACGCGGTACCGACGGCGAGCACCCCGGTGCCCAGCAGCGTCGCCTCCTCGGCCAGCCGGTGGTTGCCCAGGCCGTAGCCGTTCCCCTTGGCGACCGGAACCAGGCCGGGGAACTCGGCGAGGACGGAGCGCTGGTGGGTGCGCCAGCGTTCGGTGTCGAGGTAGAGCGACAGCGTCATCGGGTCAGCCTCCTCAGCGGCGGGACATGTAGAGGTCGAGGGCCTTGTGCAGCAGCTTGTTGAGCGGGAAGTCCCACTCGCCGAGGTACTCGGCCGCCTGGCCGCCGGTGCCGACCTTGAACTGGATCAGACCGAACAAGTGGTCGTCCTCGTCCAGGGTGTCACTGATGCCGCGCAGGTCGTACACCCCGCCGCCGAGGGCGTAGGAGTCGCGCATCATCCGCCACTGGATGGCGTTGGACGGCTTGACGTCGCGCTTGTGGTTGGCCGAGGCGCCGTAGGAGTACCAGACGTGCTCGCCGACCACCAGCATCGTGGTGGCGGCCAGCGGCTCGCCCTCGTGGTAGGCGATGTAGAGCCGCATGCGGTTCGGGTCCTCGGCCACCAGGGCCTTCCACATCCGCTGGAAGTAGGCCAGCGGGCGCGGGGTGAACTTGTCGCGCTCGGCGGTGACCAGGTAGAGCTGGTGGAAGATCGGCAGCTCGTCGTAGCCGCCCTGGACCACCTCGACGCCGTTCTTCTCGGCCTTCTTGATGTTGCGGCGCCAGAGCTGGTTGAAGCCCTTCTGGATGTCGTCCAGCGAGCGGTTGGCCAGCGGCACCTGGAAGACGTAGCGGGGCTGGACGTCGCCGAAGCCCGCGCCGCCGTCCTCGCCCTGGAGCCAGCCGGCCTTGCGCAGCCGGTCGGCCACCTCGAAGGCGCGCGCCTCGTACCAGTCGGCCTCGACGTCGCGCAGCCGCTTGGCCTGCTTGGCGGCGATGGCCTCCTTGATGGTGGGGGCGTTCCAGCGGCGGATGACCACCGGCGGGCCCATCTTCACGGAGAACGCGCCCTGCGACTTGAGGTGCGCCAGCATCGGGGAGAGCCAGCGGTCGAGGTCGCGGTCGAACCAGTCGATGACCGGGCCCTCGGGCAGGTAGGCGAGGTAGCGCTTGAGCTTGGGCAGCTGGCGGTAGAGGACCAGGCCGGCGCCGACGAGCTGGTTGGCGTCGTCGAACCAGCCGATCGACTCGGACCGCCACTCGGCCTTCACGTCACCCCACGACGGCACCTGCATGTGGCTGGCCGAGGCACGGCTCCTGATGAAGGCGAGGTGCTCCTCGCGGGTGATCGTCCTCAGGCGCAGGCTCATTGCTCGGTGCTCCTCGTCGGTCGGGCTGCGGTGGCCCCAGGTTCTCGGGCTGACCTTATCGTCCGGGGCTCGGGGGGCCGTCGTGGTGGGCACGACGGTGCCCCCGCCGGGTACCTGTCTCCTCTGCAGATACGCGACGGGGGCGGCGAGGGTTCCGGGCGGGCCCTGTGGGCTCGGTCCCAGCGGACGCGGACGCGGGTGCGGGTGCGGGGGAGGCGGCGGGGGAGGGGGTCAGCCCCAGAGGCCGCCGCGGGCGATGCCGAGGTAGAAGCCGAGCGCGGCGGCGCCGAGCGAGACCATCAGGACGAAGCGCTCGGCGGTGGTGACCGAGACGAACATGCCCCACAGGCCCGTGACGATGCCGAACAGGCCGGTCCACGAGGTCAGCAGGTGCAGGTTGTGGAAGAACGAGGTGGTGAACGCGATCACGCCCAGCAGGGCGGTGATGCCCACCAGGGTGTTCTCGCGGGGGTGCGGGTGGCCGTCGGTGTTCAGCGTGAGGGCGGGCATGCGGTGGACGGACTGGGCCATGGGTCCCACCTCCTGGCGTGGAGACGAACGGGCAGGGATCCCGTTCCGTCCAGATTGCGGTGCTTGGGGCCCTCTCACAACCCCTATGCGTTTTGTTCGGCCGTCCGGGTGCAGGTAGGCTGTGCCGTCTGCACTGGTGTAGTTGTGCCCCCTTTGCGCCCGCTTCCGGGTGACATCCACTTTCGGGTGGAGCGGGGGCCGACTGTCCGACCCGGCCGCTACGGTGGGCCGGAGTCGTCACTGCTCCGGTGCCGACGCTACGCACAACCCTCCTGCCACGGAGAGACCGTGGCCGCTGAGTCCAAAGGAGGTGGGTTACTCATGCGTCACTACGAGCTGATGGTCATCCTCGACCCCTCGGTCGAGGAGCGCGCTGTCTCCCCCCTGATCGAGAGCTTCCTCGCCGTCGTCCGCAACGCGGGTGGCAAGGTGGAGAAGGTCGACACCTGGGGTCGCCGCCGTCTGGCTTACGAGATCAACAAGCAGTCCGAGGGCATCTACTCGGTCATCGACCTCAAGGCCACGCCTGAGGTCGTCAAGGAGCTCGACCGCCAGCTGGGCCTGAGCGAGTCGGTTCTGCGGACCAAGGTCCTGCGCCCGGACACCCACTGAGCCACCTCTGAGGCCTTCGGGTCTCGGGTAGCTCGCGACCGCTGTTTCACGTGAAACAGCGGTGAACGGACATCTTCCCGAGAGGTCATCACCACCATGGCAGGCGAGACCGTCATCACCCTCGTCGGCAATCTCGTCGACGACCCGGAGCTGCGCTTCACCCCGTCGGGTGCGGCGGTCGCGAAGTTCCGCATCGCGTCCACCCCCCGCACCTTCGACCGTCAGACGAACGAGTGGAAGGACGGCGAGAGCCTCTTCCTCACGTGCAACGTCTGGCGTCAGCCGGCGGAGAACGTGGCCGAGTCGCTGCAGCGCGGCATGCGCGTCATCGTGCAGGGCCGACTGCGCCAGCGGTCTTACGAGACCAAGGAAGGCGAGAAGCGGACGGTCTTCGAGGTCGAGGTCGACGAGGTCGGTCCGAGCCTGCGCTCGGCGACCGCCAAGGTCACCCGGGCCAACCGGTCCGGCGGCCCCGGTGGCGGCTTCGGCGGCCAGCAGGGTGGCGGCCAGGGCGGTGGCGGCTGGGGCGGCGGCGGCGGCCAGCAGGGTGGCGGCAACTGGGGTGGAAACTCCGGTGGCGGCCAGTCCGGCCCCTCCGACGACCCCTGGGCCTCCAGCGCCCCGTCCGGTGGAAACCAGGGCGGCGGCTGGGGTGCCCCGTCCGGTGGTGGCGGCGGTTACTCGGAAGAGCCCCCGTTCTAAGAGCTGACAGATTTCGTGCGGCCCGGCGGTCGGCGTCCCCGGACGCCCGCCGGACCGTGAACCCCAAATGGAGCACACAATGGCGAAGCCGCCTGCTCGCAAGCCGAAGAAGAAGGTTTGCGTCTTCTGCAAGGACAAGGTCAACTACGTTGACTACAAGGACACGAACCTGCTGCGGAAGTACATCTCCGACCGCGGCAAGATCCGTGCCCGTCGGGTGACCGGCAACTGCACCCAGCACCAGCGTGACGTCGCCACGGCCGTGAAGAACAGCCGTGAGATGGCGCTGCTGCCCTACACCAGCACCGCGCGCTAAGAGAGGGTGACCAAGTAATGAAGATCATCCTCACTCACGAGGTGCCGGGTCTCGGCTCCGCCGGCGAGGTCGTCGAGGTCAAGGACGGCTACGGCCGCAACTACCTGGTCCCGCGTGGCTACGCCATCCGCTGGACCAAGGGTGGTCAGAAGGACGTCGACGCCATCCGTCGCGCCCGGAAGATCCACGAGATCCAGACCCTCGAGGCCGCCAACGAGGTCAAGGGTCAGCTCGAGGGCGTCCAGGTCAAGCTGGCCGTCCGCTCGGGCGACGCCGGCCGCCTGTTCGGCTCGGTGACCCAGGCCGACGTCGTCGAGGCCATCAAGGCCGCCGGCGGCCCGGCGGTGGACAAGCGCGCCGTCGCGATCGCCTCGCCGATCAAGACCGTGGGCTCCCACAAGGTCTCGGTCAAGCTGCACTCGGACGTCGTGGCCAACCTCGACGTCGCCGTCGTGGCTGCTGCCTGAGCTCCGTAGCGAAGGCCCGAGGGCCGGACTCCTCCGGGAGTCCGGCCCTCGGTCTTTTCCGGACGGGTTCCGGGCCGCTTCTCGGACGGCTTCCGGGCGGGATCCGGGTCGGACTCCCGCGGGGGCCCGACCCGAAACGTTTCAGCCGCGCACCGCTCCGGTGACCAGCCACTTGCCGCCGCGGGCGCGCCAGGCCAGGAAGCCGGCCCGCAGCAGCATGAACAGGTTCATCGCCCACCAGAGCCCGGCCAGTCCGGTGCCGGTGGCCGGGACGGCCAGGGCCACCGGGACGAACACCGCCAGGGTGGCGAGCCCGGCCCAGGCCAGGTAGGGACCGTCCCCGGCGCCCATCAGCACGCCGTCCAGCACGAAGACCAGGCCGGCCACCGGCTGGGTGAGCGCGAGCAGCAGCAGGGCGGTGTCCAGCTGGGCCCGGACGTCCGGATCGGGCGTGAACAGCGGGACGTACAGCGGGCGGGCGAGCACCACCAGCAGGCCGAGCACCAGCCCGGAGACGATGCCCCACTCGACCATCCGCCGGGTCGCGGCCCGGGCGCCGGGGGCGTCCGAGGCGCCCAGGTAGCGGCCGATGATGGCCTGGCCGGCGATCGCGATGGCGTCCAGCGCGAAGGCCAGGAAGTTGAACAGCGTCATGGTGATCTGGTGGGCGGCCACCTGGTCGTCGCCGAGCCGGGCGGCCACCGCGGTGGCGATCATCAGCACCGCGCGCAGGCTGATCGTCCGGACCAGCAGCGGGCCGCCGGCCCTGGCACCGGCCCGGATGCCCGCCCGGTCCGGCCGCAGCGAGGCCCCTTCCCGGCGGGCGCCGCGGACCACCACGACCAGGTAGGCGGCGGCCATCCCGGTCTGGGCGAGTACGGTGCCCCAGGCCGAACCGGCCACCCCGAGCCCGGCGCCGTACACCAGGCCGGCGTTCAGGCCGATGTTGGCGGCGAAGCCCGCCACGGCCACCACCAGCGGAGTGCGGGTGTCCTGGAGGCCGCGCAGCACCCCGGTGGCGGCCAGCACCATGAGCATCGCCGGGATGCCCAGGGAACTGATCCGCAGGTACGTCACGGCGTGCGGTGCGGCGGTCGCCGAGGCGCCCAGCGCGTCGGCCGCCCAGGGGGCCAGCAGCAGGGTGAGGAGCACCACCGGGACGGCCAGGCCCAGGGCGAGCCAGATGCCGTCGATGCCCTGCTGCACGGCGCCCCGGCGGTCCCCGGCGCCGATCCGGCGGGCGACGGCCGCGGTGGTGGCGTAGGCGAGGAAGACGAACACGCCGGTCGCGGTGGACAGTACGGCGGAGGCGACGCCGACCCCGGCCAGCTGGGGGGTGCCGAGGTGACCGACGATCGCCGAGTCGGCCATCAGGAAGAGCGGTTCGGCGACGAGGGCGCCGAAGGCCGGGACGGCCAGGGCGAGGATCTCCCGGTCGTGCCGGCGTCGCGAGGAGGCCGGGGTCGGCGGCGAAGCGGTCATGGGCTCCAGGCTACTCATCCACAGGTAATGGATGTAAGTGCCTGATGCCCATTACTCGAAATCTTGAGCGGTGCGGTTCGCCCGCTCTGTGCCCACAGCCGTTCGGAGGTGTGTGAAGAATTTCTCATGCACAGGCCCGGGATGAGGTAATCCCAGGTCAACAGGTTGACGGTGGATCGATCGTCCGGTTATCCACAGGGACGTCCACAGGGGTGTCCACAGCTTTGCGGCAGTTCTCCACAGGAGAGGGCCCGCCATCCACACCCCCTGTGGATAACCGCCTTGGCGCAAGGGCGTCCGGCGCTTTAGCGTGGGCCCTCCGCCCGACACTCCCGCCGCCCAGGCGTCCGATTTGTCGGAGCCGTGGCGTACAAAGAGGAGCGGAGCCCGCTCCACCAAGCCACCGGCAAGCCCGCTCCACTTCGCACCACTCGCTGATCGGGGAACACGCGTGACCGGCCCCCAGTACGACGACCACGACGCCCCGCCGCCGGAGGAGGACTGGCCGACCGCCGAGGACCCCTTCCCGGTCGGCGCCTACGACGACGGGCCCTTCCCGGAGGGCCCGGGGGACCGGCTGCCGGTCTCGCGCAGCCGCGGTGAGGGGCGTCAGGGCGGTGGCCGCGACGGCTTCCAGAAGGGTGGCTTCCAGAAGGACGGCTTCCAGAAGGGCGGCAAGGGCGGTCGGCCGGAGGGCGGCTGGCAGCGCCGGGACGAGGGCGACGGCGGTGGCGGGGCGGACGGCTTCGAGCGCGTCCCCCCGCAGGACCTGGACGCCGAGAAGTCCGTCCTCGGCGGCATGCTGCTCTCCAAGGACGCCATCGCCGACGTGGTCGAGGTGCTCAAGCCGGCCGACTACTACCGGCCCGCGCACGAGATGATCCACGGCGCGATCCTCGACCTCTACGCCCGCGGCGAGCCGGCCGACCCGATCACCGTGGCCGGTGAGCTGACCAAGCGCGGCGAGCTCCAGCGCGTCGGCGGCGCCTCCTACCTGCACACCCTGGTCAACTCCGTCCCGACCGCCGCCAACGCCGAGTACTACGCCCAGATCGTCAACGAGCGCGCCGTCCTGCGCCGGCTGGTCGAGGCGGGCACCCGGATCGCCGGCATGGGGTACGCGGCCGAGGGCGACGTGGACGAGATCGTCAACGCCGCCCAGGCGCAGATCTACGCCGTCACCGAGCAGCGCACCAACGAGGACTACGCGCCGCTCGCCGACATCATGGAGGGCGCCCTCGACGAGATCGAGGCGATCGGCTCCCGGCAGGGCCAGATGTCCGGCGTGCCGACCGGCTTCGCCGACTTCGACGCGCTCACCAACGGCCTCCACCCCGGCCAGATGATCGTCATCGCGGCCCGTCCCGCGATGGGCAAGTCCACCCTGGCGCTGGACT
This sequence comes from Kitasatospora sp. NPDC005856, assembly GCF_040629945.1. NCBI lineage: Bacteria > Bacillati > Actinomycetota > Actinomycetes > Kitasatosporales > Streptomycetaceae > Kitasatospora > Kitasatospora sp. NPDC005856. The sequence goes on from NZ_JBEXWT010000041.1 coordinate 28,209, forward strand.
TCGCCCGGGCCTGCTCGATCCACAACAAGCTGCCGAGCGTGATCTTCTCGCTCGAAATGGGGCGCAACGAGATCGCCATGCGCCTGCTCTCCGCCGAGGCCCGGGTGGCGCTGCACCACATGCGCTCCGGGAACATGACGGACGACGACTGGACGCGCGTCGCCCGCCGGATGCCCGACGTCAGCGAGGCGCCGCTGTTCATCGACGACTCGCCGAACCTGTCGATGATGGAGATCCGCGCCAAGTGCCGCCGGCTGAAGCAGCGCAACGACATCAAGCTGATCGTCATCGACTACCTCCAGCTGATGCAGTCCGGCGGCTCCCGGCGGGCCGAGAACCGTCAGCAGGAGGTCTCGGACATGTCCCGTAACCTCAAGCTGCTGGCCAAGGAGCTGGAGGTCCCGGTCATCGCGCTGTCCCAGCTGAACCGTGGCCCCGAGCAGCGCACCGACAAGCGGCCGATGGTCTCGGACCTCCGCGAGTCCGGCTCGATCGAGCAGGACGCCGACATGGTCATCCTGCTGCACCGCGAGGACGCGTACGAGAAGGAGTCCCCGCGCGCGGGCGAGGCCGACCTGATCGTCGCCAAGCACCGTAACGGTCCGACCGCGACCATCACCGTGGCCTTCCAGGGCCACTACTCGCGGTTCGTCGACATGACCCGGGACTGAGCCCCGGGCGGGGTCAGACGGTGACGGTGGCGCGGAAGAGCGTGCTGCCGGTGCCGGTGCCGGTGCCGGTGCCGGAGAGGCGGATCGGGGTGCCGGTGGCGGGGAGGAAGGCGGACTGGCCGCGGGCCAGGTCCAGGACGGTGCCGTCGACGGCGGTCAGGCGGGCGCCACCCTCGGTGCAGAGCAGGATCTGCGGGGTGCGGCCGTCGATCTCGCACCCGGCGCCGTCGGTGCCGTCGCCGGTGCCGTCGTCGTCGCCGTCCAGGACGAAGCGGGAGAGCCGGAACTCGTCGATCGGGACGGGGTAGAGCTCCTCGCCCGGGGTGCCCGGGACGGGGGCCGGCTCCAGCACCTCGGGGGCGCCGGCCTCGAAGACCACGACCTCCAGCAGCTCCGGCACGTCGATGTGCTTGGGGGTGAGGCCGGCCCGCAGCACGTTGTCGGAGTTGGCCTGGAGCTCGACGCAGACACCGGACAGGTAGGCGTGCGGCACCCCGGCGCCCAGGTAGAGCGCCTGGCCGGCCCGCAGCCGGACGTGGTTGAGCAGCATGCCGGCGATCACGCCGCGGTCGTCCGGGAAGTCCTTGGCGATCCGCGCGTACGGGGCGTACTCCCCGTCCGGGTCGGTCGTCGCCAGCGCCTCGACGGTCCGCCGGACGGTCTCCCCGTCCAGGGCGAGGGCGGCGGTCAGGGCGCCGCGCAGCGCCGCGGACTCCCCCCCGGCCTTCGGCCGGGAGGTGCCCCCACCGGCGGCCAGCCACCCGATCACGGGGGCGAGCCCGGGCACCGCGAGTCCGGTCAGCAGCCGGGCCGCCCCGGCGGGCCGGCGGAAGCCGCACAGGCCCTCGAAATCGCCCAGCGCGCAGACCATTTCGGGCTTGTGGTTGGCGTCCCGGTAGTTGCGCTCGGGGGCGTCCGGCGGGATCCCGAGGGCGTTCTCGGCGGCGAAGCCGGCCCGGGCCTGGTCGAGGGTGGGGTGGGCCTGGATGGACAGCGGGATGCCCGCGGCCAGGACCTTGAAGAGGAACGGAAGGGTCGGGCCGAACCTGGCCACGCTCGCTGCGCCCAGCTCGCCCTCGGGGTCGGCCGCGATCAGCTCGTCCAGCCGGCGCGGGCCCTCGCCGCGGTCGGCGCGCGACGGGGCGCCGGGGTGGGCGCCCATCCACAGCTCGGCCTGCGGTTCGCCGGTCGGCCGCTGCCCGAGGAGCTCGGGCAGGGCGGTGAGCGACCCCCAGGCGTACGGGCGGACGGTGTTGACGAGCCTGTCCATGCGCGCGGTCCTACTCCTTCGCTGTCTGGCGGCTGTGCCGGATCGCCGGGGCGGGCCCGGCGGTGCGGGCGGTCCGGGCACGGGCAAGGGAATCGACCCTAGCCGAACGGTGTCACCCACGGGGAAACGGCGGGCGTCAGGTGGGAGTGCCACGGTCGGACCGGTGGTTCCCGGCGCGGTAGTAGGATGCCAGGACGCAGTAGCCTCCGCCCTGCGCGCAGTTCGCCACCGGGGTCCTCCCCGGCGGTTGCCGGCGGAGCCGCGTTCCAGAGTGCGGGCGCCGGTGCTCCGAGACACCCGCCATCGGCCGAGAGGTTTGTACGTGACCGTGAACCAGCAGAGTTTTGCTGATCTCGGCAAGGTCCTGGTGATCATCCCGACCTACAACGAGGCGGAGAACGTCGAGCGGATCGTCGGCCGGGTCCGTGCCGCCGTGCCCGAGGCGCACGTGCTGGTCGCCGACGACAACAGCCCCGACGGCACCGGCGAGCTGGCCGACAAGCTGGCCGTCGAGGACGAGCACGTCCACGTCATGCACCGCAAGGGCAAGGAAGGCCTGGGCGCCGCCTACCTCGCGGGCTTCCGCTGGGGCATCGACAACGGCTACGACGTCCTGGTCGAGATGGACGCGGACGGCTCGCACCAGCCCGAGGAGCTGGACCGGCTGCTGGGCGCGCTGCGCGGCGCCGACCTGGTGCTGGGCTCGCGCTGGGTGCCGGGCGGCCGGGTGGTGAACTGGCCGAAGTCGCGGCTGCTGCTCTCGCGCGGCGGCTCGACCTACTCGCGGCTGATGCTGGGCGTGCCGATCCGGGACGTCACCGGCGGCTACCGGGCGTTCCGCAAGGAGACCCTGCTGGGCCTGGGCATGGACGAGGTCGCCTCGGCCGGGTACTGCTTCCAGGTCGACCTGGCCTGGCGCACGGTGAAGGCCGGGTTCAAGGTCGCCGAGGTGCCGATCACCTTCGTCGAGCGCGAGCTCGGCGCGTCCAAGATGAGCCGCAGCATCGTGGTCGAGGCGCTGTGGCGGGTGACCACCTGGGGCGTCACCGACCGGCTGGCCCGGCTGCGCGGCGGTGCCCCGAAGCGCTGACCGACCTCCCCCGACGACACGGCCGAAGGGCCCGTCCACCGGAATCCCGGAATCCCGGAACCGGTGGGCGGGCCCTTCGGCATGTCCGGGGCCGGCGCAGCGGGGCCGGCGCGTCCGGAGGAGGTCCGGGGCCGTTCAGCAGCCGGCGTTCCTGAGCGCGGCCTCCGGCAGGTAGCGGTCGGCCCAGACGGCCAGTTCGGTGAGGGCGGGCTTGAGTGCGACGCCGCCCTCGGTGAGCCGGTAGCTGACCCGCAGCGGCGGGCCGGCGTCGACCTCGCGGACGACCAGCCCGGCCTCGGTCAGCTCGGTCAGCCGGTCGGAGAGCATCCGCTCGCTGATGCCCGGGACGGCGCGGCGCAGCTCGGAGAAGTACGCGGGGCCGCCGTTGTTGAGCACGCCCAGCAGCATGCCCGTCCAGCGCTTGCCGAGCAGGGTGAACACCCGGTTCAGGGCCAGGTCGACGCTGCGGCACGGGCCCGGGGCGCCGCAGGCGTCCGTGGCGGTCGGGACTCCGTCGGTCACTGCCTCGTGCTCGGCCATGGACCAAGCCTACTCGACCTGTCACTAGTAACTGCAGAAAAGTAAGCTGCTACCGTACTTGCAGTTGCAGCGAAAACGGCAGCTACTAATTATCTGGAGGCCTCGCCATGCCCACGCTCCTGCACCTCGACTCCTCCGCCGTCGCCGACGGATCCGTCTCCCGCGAGGTCACCGCCGCCTTCCGGGCCGCCTGGCAGGCCGAGCACCCCGAGGGGACGGTGATCTACCGCGACCTCGCCGCCGATCCGCTCCCGCACCTGGACGTCCACGGCATCACCGCCGGGTTCACCCCCGTCGGGGCCCGCAGCGCCGAGCAGGCCGCCGCCTACGCGCTGCGCGACGAGCTGATGGCCGAGCTGGAGACGGCCGACGCCGTGCTGATCGGCAGCCCGATGTACAACTTCACGGTCCCGTCGTCCCTCAAGGCCTGGCTGGACCAGGTGATCCTGGTCGGCCGCACCGCCGGCGAGGCGCCCTCCGCCAAGGGCACCCCGGTCACCGTGGTCGCCGCCCGCGGCGGCTCGTACGCCCCCGGCGCCCCCCGCGAGCCCTTCGAGTTCGTCACCACCTACCTGGAGAAGGTGCTGACTGGCATGCTCGGGCTGGAGGTCGACTTCATCGTCCCGGAGTTCACCCTGGCGGGCACCGTGCCGGCGATGGCCGACTTCATCCCCAAGGCCGCCGAGTCCAAGGCGCAGGCCCTGGAGCAGGCCGCCCGACGGGGCAAGGAGCAGGCCGTCCGCAGCGCGGTGTGACGTGGAGCGGAGGCGCGCCCCGTCGGGCGCGCCTTCCGCGCATTCGGCCGCCGGTGCTCCCATGCTGTAGGGCGCAGGACATCCGACCGCCGACCAGAGGGAGCAGCCCGTGACGACGTCCCCGCCCGAGGAGAGCGCCGGCGCGGAGCGTGCCCAGGCCGGGCCGGCCCCCTCCGGTGGGCCCGCCGGGGCCACCGGGCCGGCCGCGGGTGCCGAGCCGCCGGAGCCCGGGCAGCCGGCCCGGCCGCTGGAGGTCGCCGTCTTCACCGGCCCCGAGTCGGCCTTCTTCGCCACCTCCACGCTGATCCTCGGCGAGCGGACCGCGATCCTGGTGGACGCCCAGCTGACCCGCAGCGCCGGGCGCGAGCTGGCCGAGTGGGTCGCCGGCAAGGGCAGACGGCTGCTCGCCGTCGTGGTCACCCACCAGCACCCGGACCACTACTTCGGTGCCGAGGAGGTGCTGCGGCTCTTCCCCGACGCCCAGCTGCTGGCCGCCCCCGCGGTGGTCGAGGGCATCCGGCGCACCGTCGCCGCCAAGGTCGCGCAGTGGAAGCCGGTGTACGGCGACGACATCCCGGACCACCCGCTGATCCCCGCCCCGCTGCTGCCGCAGCCGCTGATGCTGGACCGCCAGGTGATCCCCGTGCTGCTGCTCGGCCAGGCCGACTGCGGGGACTCCACGGTCGTCCACGTGCCGAGCATCCGCACGGTGATCGCCGGGGACTTCGTCCACAACGGCACCCACGTCTGGACCGCCGACACCACCCCGGCCCAGCGCACCACCTGGGGGCACAACCTCGGCCGGATCGCCGACCTCGGCGCGGACCGGGTGATCGCCGGCCACCGGGCCCCGGACCAGGGCGACGACGCCGCCCGGGTGCTGGCCTTCACCGGCGAGTACCTCCAGGACTTCGACCGGCTGCTGGCCGAGCACCCGGACGACCCGGAGGCGCTGGTCACGGCGATGAACGAGCGGTACGGGGAACTGACCCTGCCGTCCTTCCTGGAGCTGGGCGCGGCGGCCAACACCGCCCGCGCGGCCGGGGCCGCCGCCACCCCCGGCACGGAGCCGGAGGAGGGGCCGGAGCAGACGGAACGGTCGGAGCAGCCGGAACGGCCCGAGGACGGCGCGACCGCGGCGGAGTAGGGCGGATACTGGCCGCATGACGCCGTACGACGTGATCGTTCCGGCCGGCGGGGCCGCCCGACGCCTCGGCGGGGCCGACAAACCAGGGCTGACGGTGGGCGAGACCACCCTGTTGGACCGGGTGCTCGCCGCCTGCGCGGGCGCCGGTACCGCCGTCGTGGTCGGCCCGGCCCGGCCGACCGCGCTCGGCGGCGTCCACTGGACCAGGGAGCAGCCGCCCGGCGGCGGGCCGGTGGCCGCCGTCGCGGCCGGGCTCGACCTGGTCACCGCGGACATCGTGCTGCTGCTCGCCGCCGACCTGCCCTTCCTGGACCGGCGGACGGTGGAACGGCTGGCCGCCGCCCTCGACGGGGCCGGCCCGTCCGCGGACGCCGCCGTGCTGGTCGACGCAGGCGGCCGCGACCAGCCGCTCGCCGCCGCCTACCGCACCGGCCCGCTGCGCGCCGCGCTGGCCGCCGTCGGCGATCCGGCCGACCAGCCGCTGCGCCGCCTGGTCGGCGGGCTGGCCCGGCTGCGGGTCGCCGACACCGACGACGTCGCCTACGACTGCGACACCTGGGAGGACCTGGAGCAGGCCCGGGAGCGCGACCGGAGCTGACCCTCACCGGTCCCGCCACCGGCGTGTGAGCGAAACGACGCGCCCCGAACACGGGGCGAACACCTCGGCGAACCACTGATCGGGCAGCATGGGCGCATGGAGCGCACGCTGGATGACTGGATCGCCGAGGTCAAGGCCGACCTGGGCATCGACCTGGACGTCGACGTCCGTGGTCTGCTCGACACGGCCCGGGTGGTCGCGCACGGAGTGGACCGGCCGGCCGCGCCGCTGACCGCCTTCCTGATCGGCTACGCGGCCGCCCAGCGGGGCGGCGGGGCCGAGGCCGTCGCGGAGGCGGCCCGGCGGACCGAGGCCCTCGTCGAGGGCTGGGGCGCCGCCGACCGTCCGGGCGAGCCGTGAACGCGGTCGGACAGACCACCGTGGCCGCACCGTCCACCGGCCCCGGCGTGCTGAGCTGGCCCCGGGCCCGCGAGACCGCGCGCCGGGCCGGACGGCAGCCGCTGCCCGGGGTCCCGGTCCCGCTGGCCGAGGCGCTCGGCCGCACCCTCGCCGAGCCGCTCGGCGCGCTGACCGACCTGCCCGCCTTCGACACCTCCGCGATGGACGGCTGGGCGGTCGCCGGTCCCGGCCCGTGGCGGGTCACCGGCCGGGTGCTGGCCGGACGGACCGAACCGGCCCCGCTGGCCGACGGCACCGCGGTGGAGATCGCCACCGGCGCCCAACTCCCGCCCGGCGCCACCGCCGTACTGCGCCGCGAGCACGGGCGGACGGACGGCGCGCTGCTGCACGACCGCGGCCCGCAGCCGCTGACCACCGGTCAGGACGTCCGCCCGCGCGGCCAGGAGTGCCGCCACGGCGAGGAGTTGCTGCCGTCCGGCGTCCCGGTCGGGCCGGCCGTGCTCGGCCTGGCCGCCGCCAGCGGCCATGACCGGCTGTCGGTCCACCGCCGCCCGGAGGTCCAACTGCTGGTCCTGGGCGATGAGTTGCTCACCGCCGGGGTGCCCGGGCCGGGCCTGGTCCGGGACGCGCTCGGGCCGCTGCTGCCGCCCTGGCTGCGGGCCGCCGGCGCGGATCCGGCCGAAGTCGGGTACGTCCGGGACGACTTCGGGCTGCTCCGGGACGCGCTGCGGCACTCCACCGCCGACCTCGTGGTCACCACCGGCGGAACGGCCGCCGGGCCGGTCGACTTCCTGCACCGGGCGCTCGCCGACGTCGGCGGCCGGCTGTTGGTGGACGGCGTCGCCGTCCGGCCCGGCCACCCCATGCTGCTGGCCGAACTCCCGGGCGGGCGCCACCTGGTGGGCCTGCCGGGCAACCCGCTGGCCGCCGTCGCCGGGATGGTCACCCTCGTCCTGCCGCTGCTGCACGCCCGCAGCGGCCGCACCGTCGGCGCCCCCGCCCTCGCCCCGGCCGCGGCGGCCCTGCCCGGGCACCGGACGGACACCCGGCTCCAGCCGGTCCGGCGGACCGCCGAGGGCGTCCTGCCGCTGGCCTTCGACGGGCCGGCGATGCTGCGCGGGCTGGCCCGGGCCGAGGCGCTGGCCGTGGTGCCGCCCGGCGGACTGGCGGCGGGGGAGCCGGCCGAACTCCTGGAGGTGCCGTGAGCGAGCGGAGCGAGGGAACGATCGAGAGCCGCGCGTTCGGCGAGGTGGGCGCATGAGCCGGATCCGACGCAACCTGGCACCGGGGACGGAGCCGTGGGCGGACGCCGGGATCGTGCTGCCCGCCCGGAGGGCCGCGCCCGCCGTCCGGCAGGTCGGCTCCCGGCTGCTGCTGGCGCTCGCCGTCCTGGTCGCCACCTCGTTCATCGTCTACCTCGACCGGGCCGGCTACCACGACAACGCCGGTGGCGAGCTCAGCTTCCTGGACGCGGCGTACTACGCCACGGTGACGCTCTCCACCACCGGGTACGGCGACATCACCCCGTTCAGCGACAGCGCCCGGCTCACCAACATCTTCGTGATCACCCCGCTGCGCGTGGTGTTCCTGATCATCCTGGTCGGCACCACCCTGGAGGTGCTCACCGAACGGACCCGCCTGCAATGGCGGTTGAACCGCTGGAGGTCCACCGTGCGCGAGCACACCGTCGTCATCGGCTACGGGACGAAGGGCCGCAGCGCCGTCGACACCCTGCTCGGACAGGGGGTGAAGAAGGAGGAGATCGTCGTCGTCGACCCGCAGCGCAAGGTGATCGACCACGCCGCCCAGCACGGCCTGGTCGGGGTGGTCGGCGACGCCACCCGCACCGACACCCTGGTGCGCGCCGGGCTGCCCACCGCCGCGCGGGTGGTGGTCGCGCCGGAGCGGGACGACACCGCCGTGCTGATCACGCTGACGGCCCGGCAGCTGAACAAGGCCGCCACCGTGGTCGCCGCCGTCCGGGAGGACGAGAACGCGCCGCTGCTGCGGCAGAGCGGCGCCGACGTCGTGGTGACCAGCTCCAGTTCGGCCGGCCGGCTGCTCGGGCTGTCGATGCTCAGCCCGCACGCCGGGGCGGTGATGGAGGACCTGCTGACGTACGGCAACGGGCTGGACGTGGTGGAGCGGCCGGTCACCCGGGCCGAGGCCGGGCACAGCCCGCGCGAGTGCGCGGACCTGGTGGTCGCGGTGGTCCGGGGCCGACGGGTGCTCAACTACACCGAGCCGGAGGCCGCCGTGCTCCAGCTCACCGACCGGGTGATCGTCATCAAGTCCAGCGAAGTCGCGCAGCCCGGCTGAGCCGCGGCGTGGAACCGCCGAGGGCCGCAGTAGGTTCGGGACATGCATGCGATGACGATTCCCGAACCCGGTGGTCCCGAGGCACTGGTCTGGGCCGAGGTGCCCGACCCGGTGCCCGCCGAGGGCGAGGTCCTGGTCGAGGTGGCGGCCACCGCCGTCAACCGCGCCGACCTGCTCCAGCGGCAGGGCTTCTACAACCCGCCGCCCGGCGCCTCGCCCTACCCGGGGCTGGAGTGCGCCGGGCGGATCGTCGCGCTCGGGCCCGGGGTGGCCGGCTGGGCGGTCGGCGACGAGGTGTGCGCGCTGCTGGCCGGCGGCGGCTACGCCCAGCGGGTCGCGGTGCCGACCGGGCAGCTGCTGCCGCTGCCCGCGGGGCTGTCCGTCGAGCAGGCCGCGGCGCTGCCCGAGGTCGCCTGCACGGTGTGGTCCAACGTCTTCCTCACCGCGCACCTGCGGCCCGGCGAGACGGTGCTGCTGCACGGTGGCGCGAGCGGGATCGGGACCATGGCGATCCAGCTGGCCAAGGCGATCGGCGCGCGGGTCGCGGTCACCGCGGGCAGCTCGGAGAAGCTGGCGCGGTGCGCCGAGCTGGGCGCGGACATCCTGATCGACTACCGCGAGCAGGACTTCGTCGAGGCGCTCCGCGAAGCCACCGACGGGGCCGGGGCGGACGTGATCCTGGACATCATGGGGGCCGGGTACCTCCAGCGGAACGTGGACGCGCTGGCGGTCAACGGGCGGCTGGTGATCATCGGACTCCAGGGCGGGGTGAAGGGCGAGCTCGACCTCAACGCGCTGCTGCGCAAGCGCGGCGCGGTGATCGCCACCAACCTGCGCGGGCGGCCGTTGGCGGAGAAGGCGGCGATCGTGGCGGCGGTGCGGGAGCACGTGTGGCCGCTGGTCGAGTCCGGTGTGGTGAAGCCGGTGGTGGACCGGGTGCTGCCGCTGGCCGACGTGGCCGAGGCGCACCGGGTGCTGGAGCGCGGGGAGCAGGTCGGAAAGGTCGTGCTGCGGGCCTGAGAAGGGGCGGGGTCCCGGCGGCGGCCCGGTGGTGGGGGACGGCGGAAGGGTGAGAAATTGCCCGAAATGCCGTAGCGGTCGGCGCGTGCGACTCTGGTCCGGAGCAGTCCCGCCGCCGATCCCGCCCCCGGGCGCCGTCGGCCGTCGGAAGGACTCCGACCGTGGCCGCATCACCGCACGCATCCCTCGGGCCGCTGCCCGTGGCGCCGCACCACCGTCGTACTTCCCGCCGTTGCCCGGGCCGTGCCCAGCGGTTGTTGGCGGCGGTCGTGCTGGGGCTCACGCTCCCGTTGGCCGCCGCCTCGGCGGCGGTGGCGCTGCCCTCGTCGGCGACGCTGCCCTCGCTGGAGGCCGCTCCCTCGCTGGAGGCCGCTCCCGCGCCGGAGGCGGCGGCGAGCGCCGGACAGGGCGACGAACCGGGCACCTCCGGGCCGGCGGCCTCGCTCCGGCGGCGTCCGGCGCCGCGCCCGCATCCGGACGGTGACGTCCCGTGGGCCCACCGGCACCACCCGGCCTCGCTGCCCGAGCGGTCCGAGCGGTCCGACGCCGGCGTGGAGCGGGCCCCCGAGCAGAAGCCCGGGCAGGCGCCGGACCGGACCGCGGACCAGGCCGTCGAGCAGGTGCCGGAGGAAGCCCCCGACCAGGCCGTCGAGCAGGGCCCGGAGCAGGGCGTGGAGGCCGGGCTGTCGCAGGCCGACGGGGAGGCAGCGGACGGCGAGGCCCCGGGCGATGCGGCCGTCCCGGCCCCGGACGCCCCGGACGCCCCGGACGCCGCGGACACCGCGGACACCGCCATGGCGGCCGCAGGACAGCCGGTCGCGGCCGTCGCCGCCGTGCCCGCGATCTTCCCCACCCACTGGCAGGACGCCTCCACGACCCAGCTGCCGCTGGGCGTCGGCCTGGGACTGATCGGCTGCGGCCTGGGTCTGGTCGGCCTGCGGCTGCGCAAGGGCTGAGGCCCGCGCGATCCCGCGGCGCGCCCGGTGCGGGGCCGGGATTCCGGCGGGTGCGGGGCGGCGCCCCGGCGCGGGCGGGGCCGGGGCGCGGTCGGCGGGCGGTTCGCTGGCGGGCCGCGGGAACTGAGTATCCGTACGGATTCCCGCGCAGCGGCCGGGGGCGTACCGTCGTCATGGGTGGCGCAGGACGGCGGGACGACCGGGGGCTTCCGCCCGACCAACCCCAGTGAGAGAGAATGTTGTTCATGACGAATCCGATGAACGAGCGCCCGTCGCAGGAGCCCTTCCGGGCCGCCGGCGGGCAGTCGCAGGACGGCCAGAAGGTGCTGATCGTCGGACCGGACGGGCTGCCCGTGGGCCAGGGGTTCGCCGGCGCGGCCGGAGGCGGGGACGACGAGGGCGACGTGCCGCGTGAGCTCCCGGTGACCGAGATGGTCGAGCAGCCCGCCAAGGTCATGCGCATCGGCAGCATGATCAAGCAGCTGCTGGAGGAGGTCCGGGCGGCGCCCCTCGACGAGGCGAGCCGGGTTCGGCTGAAGGACATCCACGCGAGCTCGATCAAGGAGCTCGAACTGGGACTGGCCCCGGAGCTGGTCGCCGAGCTGGAGCGGCTGTCGCTGCCCTTCACCGACGACACCATCCCGACCGAGGCCGAGCTGCGGATCGCCCAGGCCCAGTTGGTCGGCTGGCTGGAGGGCCTGTTCCACGGCATCCAGACCGCCCTGTTCGCGCAGCAGATGGCGGCGCGGGCCCAGCTGGAGCAGATGCGCCGGGCCCTGCCGCCCGGTCTGCACGGCGGCGAGTCGGACGAGGACGAGCCGGGCGCGGGCCGCGGCATCCGCTCCGGCCCCTACCTGTAGCCGCACCCGGCGGGTACCCACCGGTGCCCGCCGGAAGGTGCGTCCGGTCCGTCCGGTCCGCCCGGTCCGCCACCGGACCACCGCCGGACCACCGCCGGACCGGACGTACCGCGACGATCCTCGCCGGCCCGGGGCCATCGGGACCCGGGCCGGCGGCGCGGGGCCCGTCCCGGCCCTGAACCGATCACCGTCGTCGCGAGCCGATACCCTGGCCCCTGTCGCCGGCCGGTGGAACCGCCGCGGCAGGGGCCCGCCAGGCCCGCGGGCCGGGCGCATCACGCACGGACGAGACCGAACGTCAGGCGGCGGCGAGCACGGCCGCGCCGAGGGGGAGCAGAGGACCATGAGCGAGCACGGCAACGCGGCGGTCGAGGGCTTCTCCCTGGGCAACGGCCGCTATGTGCTGCAGCGGCTGCTGGGCGAGGGCGGCATGGCCTCCGTGCACCTCGCCCACGACCGGGTGCTGGACCGGCAGGTCGCGCTGAAGAGCATGCACAGCGAGCTGGGCCGGGACGACTCGTTCAAGGAGCGGTTCCGCCGCGAGGCCCAGGCCGTGGCCCGGCTGGAGCACCCCAACATCGTCACGGTGTACGACAGCGGCGAGGACGTCGCCGCGGACGGCTCCAGCACGCCGTACATCGTCATGCAGCTGATCGACGGCCAGGGCCTGCGCGAGGCGATCAACGAGGCGATCAGCCAGTACGGCGCGATGCCGGCCGAGGAGGCCCTGAGGGTCACCGTCGGCGTGCTGAACGCGCTGGAGGCCTCGCACGACATGGGCCTGGTGCACCGCGACATCAAGCCCGGCAACGTCATGTTCGACCGCAAGGGCAACGTCAAGGTCATGGACTTCGGCATCGCCCGTGCGCTGGAATCCGGCGTCACGTCGATGACCCAGACCGGCATGGTGGTCGGCACCCCGCAGTACCTCTCGCCCGAGCAGGCGCTCGGCAAGCCGGTGGACGCCCGCTCCGACCTGTACTCGGTCGGCGTGATGCTCTTCGAGATGGTCACCGGGCAGCTGGTCTTCGACGGCGACTCGGCGTTCTCGATCGCCTACAAGCACGTCCAGGAGGAGCCGCCGGCCCCCTCCACCCTCAACCGCTCGATCACCCCCGAGGTGGACGCCTTCGTCGCCCAGGCGCTGCGCAAGGACCCGGCGCACCGGTTCCAGAGCGCGGCGGCGATGCGGGACGAGGCGGAGCGGCTGATCGAGGCCGCCAAGGGCGGCGGCAACGGGCAGCGGCTGCAGGCCAGCACCCCGCTGGTGATCAACGAGGGTCCGCGCTCGGTGCACGCCGCCCCGCAGGCGCCGCACAACCCGCAGGCCCCGCACAACCCGCAGGCCCCGCACAACCCGCAGGCGCCGCACAACCCGCAGACGCCCCCGCCGCAGTACCTCCAGCAGGGCGCGCCGCAGCAGTACCGGACCCCGCCGCCGGCGTACCCGACGCCGCAGCCGCAGACCCCGCACCCCTTCCCGCAGCAGTACCAGACCCCGCCGCCGGCCTTCCAGCCGCCGCGGCCGCAGGCCCCGCACACCCCGCACCCGCAGTACCTCCAGCCGGGGGTGCCGCAGGCGCACACCCCGCCGCCGCAGCCGATGCCGGTGCCGCAGCCGATGCCGCCGTACCAGCAGCCGAAGGCGCCCACCAGTGGCGGCGGCTGCTCGACGGCCGTGGTCGTGATCGGGATCATCGTCGGCGTGCTGGTGCTCGCGGGCATCATCATCGCCATCGTGGTCAACAAGGCCGACGAGAAGACCGGCGGCAAGTACAGCCACGGGCAGCGTCCCGCCGACGTGCTGGTCGTCGACCTCCCCGCCGATCGGAATGGCCTGCTCTGACGGGTTCCGGCCGGTTCGGGGGTGCCGCGTCCGTCCGCCGGAAGCGGTAGCGTTCGGGGATACGTAAGCGACAGGGCACCGCGATCCGAGCGAACGCCCGGGGCGAGGAGCGATGGCACAGACGCAGCAGCCGGACGACGACGCGGGTGTCCGAGCGGTCGGCCGGACCGGCGGAACCCCGAGGATTCCCGAGCCCGGCGGCGAGGCCCCGACCTCGGCGCTGCCGCCGTTCGGCGGCCCGCAGACGCCGGGCCGCGGCACCTCCGTGCCGCTGAGCACCGTCGGTGACGGCCGCTACCGGCTGACCCACCGGCTCGGCCGCGGTGGCATGGCCGAGGTGTTCGCCGCCGAGGACGTGCGGCTCGGCCGCACCGTCGCGGTCAAGCTGCTGCGCGGCGAGCTGGCCCAGGACGACGTCGCCCGGCTGCGCTTCACCCGCGAGGCACACGCCGTCGCGGCGCTCAACCACCACTCGATCGTCTCGGTCTATGACACCGGCGAGGAGTACGCCGGGGACGAGTCCACGCCGTACATCGTGATGGAGCTGGTCGAGGGCCGCACCGTGCGCGAGCTGCTGGCGGACGAGGAGGCGCCGCCGGTCGACCAGGCGCTGATCATCATCGCCGGGGTGCTGGAGGCGCTCGCCTACAGCCACCGCAACGGCATCGTCCACCGCGACATCAAGCCCGCCAACGTGATCATCACCAACACCGGCGCGGTCAAGGTGATGGACTTCGGCATCGCCCGGGCGCTGACCGGCGGGGCGAGCACGATGACCCAGACCGGCATGGTCATGGGCACCCCGCAGTACCTCTCGCCCGAGCAGGCGCTCGGCAAGCCGGTCGACCACCGCTCGGACCTGTACGCGGCCGGCTGCATGCTCTACGAACTGCTCACGCTGCGCCCGCCGTTCACCGGTGACACCCCGCTCTCGGTGGTCTACCAGCACGTCCAGGACCCGCCGGTTCCGCCCTCGCAGGCCAACGGCCGGGTGCCGGTCGGGCTCGACCCGCTGGTGCTGCGCTCGCTCGCCAAGAACCCGGACGACCGCTTCCAGGACGCCGACGAGTTCCGCGCCCACGTGCAGCACGCGCTGCGCGAGATGCACGGCGCGGGCGGGCCCGGCTGGGCCGGTGCGACCGCCGGCGACACCGGCGCGACCCAGGTGCTCCGGCCGGACCAGGCCGCGGCCACCGCGGCCTTCGGCGCGGTGCGCCCCGGCGACCAGACCTCCGTGCTGCCGTACCCGACGGGCGGCCCGCACACCCCCTCCTCGCCCTACCCGGCGGTCGGCGGCCCGTACGGCGGCGAGGTCGCGGGCGGGGACGACGACGGCGGCCGGCGGCGCGGGCCGTGGGCCTGGGTGGCCGGGGCGATCGCCGTGCTGGTCGCGGCCAGCGCGGGCATCGCCTTCGCGCTCAGCGGCCACGACAAGGTCGACCCGACGGTGTCCCCGTCGCAGCCCCCGGCGGTCACCAGCAGCGACACTCCCGTGCCGTCCCAGAGCGGTCTGACGCCGCCTCCCACCTCGGCCTCCAGCAGCAAGAAGCCGCAGCAGCCGACCGACCCCAACAGCGGCGGCTACAACACCGGGAACTCCGGCAACAACATGTCGCCGTCGCCGAGTACGGGCAGGCACTCGTCGACCCCGACGGCGACCGGATCCCCGAGCCACACCCAGACGTCCAGCTCGTCGGCGCCCTCGACGGGCGGCGCGACGCCCGGTGGCGGGGGCGGCAACACGCAGGCGCCCAACCCTCTGCCGACCAAGACGGTCCCGCAGACGCCCCCGCCGGCCACGCAGCCCGCGGGGGGCGGGAACTGACCGGAGGGGAAACCGGCGGACGGGCCGACCGGCTTCGGTCGGCCCGTCCGCCGTGGTCGGTCGGCCCGGTCAGTTGACGAAGGCGTCCAGGACCTGCTCGTACTCCTGGCACCACCACGCCAGCTGTCCCGCGGAGGCGGGGTAGAGCTGGTCGGCCCGCTGGTCGGCCCGCTGGTAGCGCCACTGCAGCATCCAGAAGTCGTTCAGCCGCTCCCACCAGACCCGGTGGACGGCGGCGGCGAGGTGTTCGGCGGTGGCCGCGCCGGAGGCCCGGTAGGCCTGGGAGTAGCGGCGGACCCGGACCAGGTCGAGGACGCCGGACGAGCGGTCGTTGAAGAGCAGCGTGGCGGCCCGGACGGCCTCCTCCGCGCGTGGCTGCGGGCCGAGCTTGTCCCAGTCCAGGACGGCCGCCACCCGGCCGCCCAGCGGGCCGTCGTCGTACAGCAGGTTGAGGCCGTGGAAGTCTCCGTGGGTCCAGCCGGTGGGTGGCGCGGACGCCGGGTCGGGGCGGCGGTGGGCGTGCTCGGCGAGCAGTTCCAGCCGTTCCGTGAGCCGTTCCACCACCAGGGCGTCCAGCTCCCCGGCCGGGTGGTGCTCGCGGGCGCGGCGCCGCAGGTCGCGGGCGAGGACGGCGCTGTCGACGGCGTCGGCGCTCTGGTAGCCGGAGGGTTGGTCGAGGGGGGCGCAGACGTCGTCGAGCGCGCCGTGCAGACGGCCGAGCAGCGCGCCGAGCGCGTCGCACCGCGATGGTTCGAGCTCGTCGCCGTGCCGGTGCCGGCCCTCGACCCAGGGGAACAGCGCGAACAGCCGGCCGCCCCACGAGGCCACCGTGCCGGACCGTTCGGCGCAGGCCAGCGGGGGTGCGACGGGCAGTCCGAGGGTGTTCAGGGCGGCCATCGCGCGGTGGTGGGCGACGATCTTCGCACGGCCGGCGGTGGCGGAGTCGACGTAGCACTTCAGGAAGTACGGACCGGCCTCGGTGGTGACCAGGTACCCCCGGTTCAGCAGGCCCTCGGCGACCGGTTCGGCGGACAGCAGCCGCCCTGTCCGGTAGCGGGCCAGTACCTCGGCGAGCGCGCCCAGTGGGACGGGTGGGCTGAGGGTCCCCATCGGCGGTGCGGAGAGGTCGGGGCGGGCCGGTGCGCAGGCGAGGGTCTGGCTGAAAGTCACGTGGAGAGGTTAGGGCCCCTTTGCGGGGGCCCTTGACAAACCGTCAGTTCTGTGAAGCCGTCCGGTCAGTACTGGTGGTCGGCCTGGTGCCGCGCCACGAAGGCGGCCGCCTGGGTGCGCCGCTCCATGCCCATCTTGGCGAGCAGACTCGAGACGTAGTTCTTCACCGTCTTCTCGGCCAGGTGCAACTCGTTGCCGATCTGACGATTTGTCATACCTTCGCCGATCAGATCGAGGATTCGCCGCTCCTGCCTGGTGAGCTGGGCGAGCCGTTCGTCCTCCTTCTCGCCGCCGTCGCGCAGCCGGGCGAGCACCCTGCTGGTGGCGACCGGGTCGAGCAGCGAGCGGCCGGCCGCGACGTCCCGGACGGCGGTGATCAGGTCGGTGCCGCGGATCGCCTTCAGCACGTAGCCGGAGGCGCCGGCCATGATCGAGTCGAACAGCGCCTCGTCGTCCGAGAACGAGGTCAGCATCAGGCACTTGATCTCCGGCAGCTTGGACCGGATCTCGCGGCAGACCTCGACCCCGTTGCCGTCCGGCAGCCGGACGTCGAGCACCGCCACGTCCGGGTGGACCGCCGGGATCCGGGTGAGCGCCTCGGCGGCCGTGCCGGCCTCGCCGACCACCTCGATGTCGTCCTCGACCGAGAGCAGATCGTGCACGCCCCGCCGGACGACCTCGTGATCGTCGAGCAGGAATACCCTGATTTGTCCGTTATCAGTCACGTCCAAAGCCTCCCATAACACCGTACGAAAGACCTATCACCCGGACCCCGCTACCGACGCGATCCGGCCAGGTCCGTCCGAAACCGATACCGAGAACCCCCTTACGCACGGGCTTCCGCCCGGATAACGTGCGCTGGTGTCCTGAAGGCGCTCGAATTGAGAGCTGCGTCACGCCGACCGTCACCCCCACCCTTCCGACGGCGAGCCGAACGCGGCACCCTCGGGGTTGTAGGCCCTGAACAAGTAGGACGTCCTAGCGCAAGCGCGTCGAGGGCGGACGCTGGGTAACGTTCTCGTGAGGGACGCCGTCGGAACAGGATCACCACCTGCCCCGCAGTGGGAGCGCACACCCACGCGCGCCCCGCGAGGCGGTGACCGGACCGGTCACCGGCGACCCCGGGCGGCCGGACAGACCGAGGAGTGAACGTGACCGTCAAAAGCACGGCGAGGGCTCGCAAGAAGGCGGCCCCCGGCGTCCCTGACACCCTCCGCGCCAAGGGCAAGGCGAGCAAGGACGCCGCCCAGCCGGAACTCGTCCAGCTGCTCACGCCGGAAGGCGAGCGGGTCGAGCACCCGGACTACCCCCTCACCACCACTCCCGAGGAGCTGCGCGCCCTCTACCGCGACCTGGTGCTGGTGCGCCGGTTCGACGGCGAGGCCACCGCGCTCCAGCGCCAGGGCGAGCTGGGCCTGTGGGCCTCGCTGCTCGGCCAGGAGGCCGCCCAGGTCGGCTCCGGCCGTGCCATGCGCCCCGGCGACTACGCCTTCCCCACCTACCGTGAGCACGGCGTCGCCTGGTGCCGCGACGTCGACCCGCTGAACCTGCTCGGCATGTTCCGCGGCGTGAACCACGGCGGGTGGGACCCGAACGAGAAGAACTTCCACCTGTACACCATCGTGATCGGCGCGCAGGCCCTGCACGCCACCGGTTACGCGATGGGCATCAGCAAGGACGGCGCCGACGACGCGGTGATCGCGTACTTCGGCGACGGCGCCTCCAGCCAGGGCGACGTCAACGAGGCCTTCACCTTCGCCTCGGTCTACAACTCGCCGGTGGTCTTCTTCTGCCAGAACAACCAGTGGGCGATCTCCGAGCCCACCACCACCCAGACCAGGATCCCGCTGTACCGCCGCGCCTCCGGCTTCGGCTTCCCGGGCGTCCGGGTCGACGGCAACGACGTGCTGGCCTGCCTGGCGGTCACCCGCTGGGCGCTCGACCACGCCCGCAGCGGCAACGGCCCGGTGCTGATCGAGGCCTTCACCTACCGGATGGGTGCCCACACCACGTCCGACGACCCCACCCGCTACCGGCACGCCGAGGAGACCGAGGCCTGGAAGGCCAAGGACCCGATCACCCGGCTCCGCGCCCACCTGGAGCAGGAGGGTCTGGCCGACGAGGAGTTCTTCGCCGCGGTCGACGCCGAGAGCGAGCAGCTGGGTCTGCGGGTGCGCGAGGGCGTGCGCGGCATGCCGGACCCGGACCCGACCCTGATCTTCGACCACGTGTACAGCGAACCGCACGCGCTGGTCGATGAGGAACGGGCCGAGTACGTCGAGTACGCGGCCTCCTTCGAGGCGGGGGAGAACCACTGATGGCCGGTCAGCTGAGCATCGCGAAGGCGCTGAACGGAGCGCTGCGCAAGTCGCTGGAGAACGACCCGAAGACCGTCCTGATGGGCGAGGACATCGGCAAGCTCGGCGGCGTCTTCCGGATCACCGACGGCCTCCAGAAGGACTTCGGCGAGGACCGGGTGATCGACACCCCGCTCGCCGAGTCCGGCATTATGGGCACCGCGATCGGTCTGGCGCTGCGCGGCTACCGCCCCGTCGTGGAGATCCAGTTCGACGGCTTCGTCTACCCCGCCTTCGACCAGATCGTCTCCCAGCTGGCCAAGATGCACGCCCGCGCGCTGGGCCACGTCAAGCTGCCGGTCACCGTGCGCATCCCCTACGCGGGTGGCATCGGCGCGGTCGAGCACCACAGCGAGTCGCACGAGGCGTACTTCGCGCACACCGCCGGTCTGCGCGTGGTCACCCCGTCCAGCGCGCACGACGCGCACTGGATGCTGCGGCAGTCGATCGAGTCCGACGACCCGGTCATCTTCCTGGAGCCCAAGCGCCGTTACTGGGACAAGGGCGAGGTCGGCGACGCCGCGGACCTCGGCCTGCACGACGCCCGGATCGTCCGGCCCGGCACCGACGCGACGCTGATCGCGTACGGCCCGATGGTCAAGCTCTGCCTGGAGGCCGCCGCGGCCGCCGAGGAGGACGGCCGCCGGCTGGAGGTCGTCGACCTGCGCTCGCTCTCCCCGGTGGACTTCGCCGCCCTGGAGGAGTCGGTCAAGCGCACCGGTCGGGCCGTCGTGGTGCACGAGGCACCGGTCTTCATGGGCATGGGCGCCGAGCTGGCCGCCCGGCTCACCGAGAAGTGCTTCTACCACCTGGAGGCGCCGGTCCTGCGGGTCGGCGGCTACCACGCGCCGTACCCGCCGTCCCGGGTCGAGGAGGCCTTCCTGCCCGACTTGGACCGCGTGCTCGACGCCGTCGACCGCGCGTTCGCGTACTGATCCGGGGGAGCGAAGATGACCACCGAAGTTCGCTCGCTCCGCGAGTTCAAGATGCCCGACGTGGGCGAGGGCCTCACCGAGGCCGAGATCCTCAGCTGGTACGTCAAGCCCGGTGACACCGTCACCGACGGGCAGGTCGTCTGCGAGGTGGAGACCGCCAAGGCGGCCGTGGAGCTGCCCATCCCGTTCAACGGGGTGGTCGAGAAGCTGCACTTCCCCGAGGGTGCGACGGTCGACGTCGGCACCGTGATCATCTCGGTCGCGGTCGCCGGGGAGGCGGGGGCCGCGGCTCCGGCCGCCCCCGCCGAGGCTCCGGCCGCCCAGGCCCCGGCTCCGGCACCGGCTTCCGCTCCGGCTCCGGCCGAGGAGGCGGAGCCCGAGCGGCGCGAGGTGCTGGTCGGGTACGGCCCGCGCACCGGCACCGCCCAGCGCCGGGCGCGGCGGACGACCACCACCAAGGTCGTCGCGGCCACGCCGGCTCCGGCGGCCGCCGCGGCCCCGGTCGTCGCTCCGGCGCCCGCGGCTCCTGCCCCGGTGGCCGAAGGGCCGGGCGGGGAGCGTCCGTTGGCCAAGCCGCCAGTGCGCAAGCTGGCCAAGGATCTCGGCGTCGACCTGCGGGCCGTCACGGCGACGGGCCGGGACGGCGTGATCACCCGCGAGGACGTGCACGCCCACGCCGCCGCTCAGGCCGCTCCGGCGGCCCCGCCCGTTCAGGCTGTCCAGGCCGCTCCGGCGGCGGAGGTGGCCGGGACGGCCGTGGCCGCTCCGGCCGCGCAGCTGCCCGTGCCCGCCGCGGGTGACGTCCGGGTGCCGATCAAGGGCGTCCGCAAGGCGACCGCGCAGGCGATGGTGGCCTCGGCCTTCACCGCCCCGCACGTCACCGAGTTCGTGCAGGTCGACGTGACCCGCACGATGAAGTTCGTCCGCCGCCTCAAGGAGAGCGGGGAGCTGGGCCGGGACGTCCGGGTCAGTCCGCTGCTGATCGTCGCGAAGGCGCTGCTCACCGCGATCAAGCGGCACCCGGAGATCAACGCGCAGTGGGACGAGGCGGCCCAGGAGATCGTCCTCAAGGGCCAGGTGAACCTCGGCATCGCCGCGGCCACCCCGCGCGGCCTGATCGTCCCGAACATCAAGGACGCCGGGTCCAGGACCCTCGCCGGGCTGGCCACCTCGCTCGGCGAGCTGGTCGAGACCGCCCGTCAGGGCAAGACCTCGCCGGCCGACATGCAGGGCGGGACGGTCACCATCACCAACGTCGGCGTCTTCGGCGTCGACACCGGCACCCCGATCCTCAACCCGGGCGAGGCCGCCATCCTGGCCTTCGGCGCGGTCCGGGAACTGCCGTGGGTGCACAAGGGCAAGGTGGTCCCGCGCCAGGTGACCACGCTGGCGCTCTCCTTCGACCACCGCCTGGTGGACGGGGAGCTGGGCTCCAAGGTGCTGGCCGACGTGGCCGCGCTGCTGGAGCGCCCCAAGCGCCTGATCACCTGGGGCTGACGACCGGGCAGGACCGAAGAAGGGGCCCTCCTCCGCACCGCCGTGCGGGGGAGGGCCCCTTCGGTGTGACCGCCCGTCGACTAGCGCTGGGGACGGAGTCGACGGACGGCGATCAGGACGCCCGCTCCGAGGGCGAGGAACAGGGCGGAGCCGGCGGCGAGGAAGGCGTTGGTGGAGGAGGAGCCGGTCTGGGCGAGCTCCGGGGTGCCGGCGGGCGCGGTGGTGGCCGGCGTGGTGGCCTTCGGGGTCGCGGGGGCGGCCGGGGCCGACGGGGCGGTGTCCTTGGTCCGGTCGACGGCGGGCTCGGCGGCCTTGGTGGGGGCGGCCTTGGTGGGGGCGGCCTTGGTGGGTGCGGCCTTGGTGGGGGTGGGCTTGGGCTTGGCCGGGGTGGTCGATCCGGTGGTCCCGGCGGTCCGCACCACGCGGTAGGTGTGGTCCTCCCCGCCGGTGGCCCCGAAACCGGGAGCGCTGGCGACGGCGCCGATCTGGATCTCGGTCAGGTCCTTGGGAGCCTTCGCGGAGAGCCCGACCCGGAACATGAAGTTGGCGGCCCGGCCGTTCTCCAGCCGCGCGGTGGTGGTGGCGGGGGAGGCCAGGGTGAAGAGCGTCGGGTCGCAGCCGCGGCGCAGGCCGACCGGCTTCCATCCGTTGGCGGTGGCGACCTCGACGGTGAGGTCCTCGGCCCGGAGGGCGGCGGCGGGGCCCTTCTCCGGGTGGCTCGCCATCGGGTTGTACAGCGAGAGCATCGCCGAGACGTTCTGGTACGGGGCGCCGGTGAAGTTGGTGACGCCGACGCCGATCTCGACCTTGGCGCCGCCCGCGGTGATGCTCTGGCCGTCCGGCGTCATGTGGAAGCCGGCGGTGAAGGAGCCCTCGTGCTGGGCCGGGGCGGACGGCTTCGCGGGGGCGGCGATGGTGGCGGCACCCTCGGAAGCGTCGCCGCAGGCCCAGGCGGTGTCGGTGGCGAGGAACTGGACGCCGCCGGCGAGGACGGTGGTGGCGGCGAGGACGGCGACGCGGCGGCGGCCGGAGAGCGAGCGGTCGTTCTTCGCAAAGTGGTTGATAACGGACATGCGCATGATGTGAGTCCCCAGGGTGATGGTGCTGATCGTGTGATGGGTGAAGACGACCGGCCCCGCTCCTCGTGAGCGGAAGCGCCCCCCGGCTCCGCCGGTCTCGCTCTCCGTGCCTTCATCCGTATAGACGCGCGTCCCCGC
Source organism: Kitasatospora sp. NPDC005856 (assembly GCF_040629945.1). Taxonomy (NCBI): domain Bacteria; kingdom Bacillati; phylum Actinomycetota; class Actinomycetes; order Kitasatosporales; family Streptomycetaceae; genus Kitasatospora; species Kitasatospora sp. NPDC005856. The sequence continues at coordinate 50,642 of NZ_JBEXWT010000041.1, forward strand.
AGGGGGTTGCAGACGGGTTCGGAAAATTTTTCGGGACTCTCCGGCGGGCCTCTGAGGCCCGCCCAGGTGATGGTTGGTATGACCTGAATGATCCGAAATATGAGGATCGTTCGGCCAGGTCGGTGACTTTTTCGCGGCCGGACAGGGGAGCCCCGGCCGCCCGGGTACGTCTCCGCTCCACCGCCCGGGCGACGCCGGGTGACCGGCCCCCGGAGGACGCACCCGTATGCCGCCTGGCAACCCTGGCCGTCTCGTCCGGAGTCTGGCCGCACTCGTCCTGGTGTCCGCCGCCGCCCTCCCGGGCGCCCTGGAACTGGCCGGCCCCTCGCCGTTCGGCGCGATCGGACCGGGGGCGCCGGCCGACCGCGCGGTTCCGCCGCACGCGGCCCTCCAGGCCGACCGGCGGATATCCGCGGCCGCCCCGACGGTCGACATACGACGCACCGGGGACCCGGCCAACCGCATCACCCTGGTGCTGCTCGGCGACGGCTACACGGCCGGCGAGCAGGAGCTGTTCCGGCAGCAGGCCGACCGGGCCTGGCACGCGCTGATGGACATCGAGCCGTTCCGCACCTACCAGGGCTTCTTCAACATCAGACGGGTCGAGGTGGTCTCCCCGGTCTCCGGGATCGCCGAGTCCGAGAGCCGCGGCCGCAGGCCCGCCACCCCGCTCGGCATGCACTTCTGGTGCGAGGGCACCGCCCGGCTGCTCTGCGCCGACGAGTCCGCCACCGCCCGGTACGCGGGGGACGGCGCCGGGCCGCAGTACCTGATCGCGCTGGCCAACTCCACCGAGTACGGCGGCGCCGGCGGCACCGGGGTGACCACGCTGGCGGGCGGCAGCACGGACGCCGGGCGGATCATCCAGCACGAGATCGGGCACACCGTGGGGGACCTCGGTGACGAGTACGACAGCGCCCCCGACGACGCCGACTACCCGAACCTCGCCACCGTGAACGCCGACGACATGCGCCGGAAGCAGACCAAGTGGTGGCGCTGGCTGGGCGCCGAGTCCCCGGACGGGGCCGGCGTGATCGGGGCGTACCGCAGCGCCAACGGCCTCTACCGGCCCACCCCGGACTCGGTGATGCGCACCCTGGGCAGCGCGTACAACCTCCCCTCGCGCGAGGCGATCATCGAGGAGCTGTACCGGAAGGTCCGGCCGACCGACGCCCCGGTGCCGGCCCCCGGCGAGGTGTCCGGGCGGCCCCGGCTCGACGTCCGGCCGCTGCCGCTCACCGGCGCGCGGCAGCTGACGGTGGAGTGGAAGGTGGACGGCGTCCCCGTGGTGCCGCAGTCCGGCGACGGCTCCTGGCTGGACACCGCCCGGCTGGGCCTGGCCCCGGGCCGGACGGCCACCGTGACGGCGACCGTGCGGGACACCACCGACTGGGTGCGGGACGAGGCCTTCCGGGAGCGCTACATGACCCGCTCGGTGTCCTGGACGCTGACCGGCTGAGGACCCGGCCCTGCGTCGCACCCCCGGGTCCGGGCGTCCCATCATGGGATGACTAGTCTGGTCGGACTATGACCGTGGAGCCCGCTCGTTCAGCCCCGTCCCCGTCCGTCCCGGCTCCCCGGCCCACCGTCGAACCCCCGGGCGCACCCGTGTCCGCGTCCGCGCCTGTACCGGTGTCTGCGCCGCCCGGTGGCCGGGCGGCCTGGCTCGCCTGGTCCATCGGCGTCAGCGTCTACGTCCTGGCCGTCATCCACCGCACCAGCCTGGGCGTGGCGGGGCTGGACGCCGCCGACCGCTTCGGCATCGGCGCCTCGGCGCTCTCCACCTTCTCGATCCTCCAGGTGCTGGTGTACGCGGCCATGCAGATCCCGGTCGGCCTGCTGGTCGACCGGTTCGGTCCGCGCCGGGTGCTGCTGTCCGGCGTCGTGCTGCTGAGCGCCGGCCAGCTGGCCTTCGCGTTCAGCTCCGACTTCGGCCCCGCGCTGGCCTCCCGCGCGGTGCTCGGCTGCGGCGACGCGATGACCTTCATCAGCGTGCTGCGGATCGCCGCCCGGTGGTTCCCGGCGGCCCGGAACCCGTTCGTGGCCCAGCTGACCGGCCTGGCCGGGATGGGCGGCAACCTGGTCACCACCGTGGTGCTCGCCCAGGCCCTGCACAGCGAGGGCTGGACACCCACCTTCACCGCGATCGCGCTGCTGGGCGTGGCGGTGTTCGCGCTGGTCGCGCTCTTCCTCCGGGACGCGCCCCACCAGGAGGCCGCGGCCCGGCCCGGGGCGGTCGGGCCGCGGCCCAAGGTCGGCCGGCAGGTCCTCGCCTGCTGGCGGGAGCCGGGCACCAGGCTCGGGCTCTGGATCCACTTCACCACCCAGTTCCCCGGCAACGCGTTCGGCCTGCTCTGGGGCCTGCCCTACCTGGTGCAGGCACAGGGCATGTCCCGCGCCGCGGCCGGCGGGCTGCTGACCCTACTGGTGCTCAGCAACATGAGCTTCGGGTTCCTGTTCGGCCGAGTGCTCTCCCGCACCGCCCGGGCCAGGATGCCGATCGTGCTCACCGTCATCGCCGCCACCGCGCTCGGCTGGGCGCTGGTGCTCGCCTGGCCCGGCGGACACCCGCCGTTGTGGCTGTTGGTCGGGATCGTCCTGGTGATGGGCAGCAACGGCCCGGCCTCGCTGGTCGGCCTGGACTACGCGCGCGCCCGCAACCCCGTGGAGCGGCTCGGCACCGCCTCCGGGATCGTCAACATGGGCGGCTTCATCGGCACGATGATCACGCTGTTCGGCATCGGCGTGCTGCTGGACGCGCTGACGCAGGAAGGCACCGACGGCTACCCGGCCGATGCTTTCCGCTGGGCGTTCTGCTGGCAGTACGTCCCGCTGGCGGTGGGGACGGTCATGATCCTGCGGCTGCGCCGGAGGCTCACCGCGTAGGGGCTCCGACCTGCGGAAACGTCGCGACTGTCACTTTTGGTGACAGTTGCAGGGTGGCTGGTGCCGGATTGACGTGCGGAGGCACAGGTGGCACCGACCCGGCGCGCGGCGGTACGCGTACGCCGGGTCGTGTGCGCCTGAGGCGTCAGATGGGGACCGAGAAGTTGGCCAGCACCCGCTCGGCCAGCTCCCGGTCGCCCTCGATCGAGACCGGGCCGGGCCGGCCGCGGCCGCAGGCGAGCCGCAGGAAGGTCTCCCAGTCCATGGTGAGCTGGACGTCGGGGGCCAGGCTGATCGACTCGTCCACGGTGCAGCGGCCGGTGGCGTCGACCCGGACGGTGCGCAGGAACTCCACCTGCCCGGTGACGTCCAGCACCAGGGCCGTCCCGGCCGGGACCCCGGCCTTGTCGGCGACGGCCTCGGGCAGCAGCTCCAGCAGGAGGTCCCGGGCGATCAGGGCGGCCGGGGCGTCCAGGTTGCCCGGGGCCTCCAGGGCCCGGCGCAGGTCCTGCTCGTGCACCCAGACGTCGAAGGCCCGCATCCGCAGCAGCTCGTGGTACGGGACGTCCCTGGCCAGCGGCCCGGCGGGCCGGCGCACCGGCTCCTCCGGCGTCTGCTTGGCGTTCCGCAGCGCCCGGGAGCGGCGGATGATCGTGTACTCCAGCTCGCTGGTCATCTCCAGGGCGGTGTGGCAGCGGCGCTTGTCGACCGGCAGTTCGACGTAGCGGGCGAACTCGGTGGTGACGTGACGGAGGTCACGCGGCAGCGAGTGGATCGGTCGCGGGTCGCCGAGCAGGTCGGACTCGACCGCGATCACGTGCGAGACGACGTCACGGACGGACCAGCCGGGGCACTCGGTGGCCCGGTTCCACGAGCCCTCGGGAAGGGGGGCGACCAGCTCCGATATGGACTCGATGGTCTGGGTCCACGCATCGGTGTAAGCCTGCACGGTCTGGTTGTCCGTCACGGGAATCTCCGGCCCTCCGTCAGCTTCCTTGCCGCCTGCGCCCCGCTGTCGCGGCCGACCGGGATGGTCCGGCTTCCGGGCGCGCACGCTAACCGCACGTTACGCTGCCGGGAGACAGCTGGGCAGCGCTTTCGGGTGACGATCGTAGGTCTCTTGCCGTGGACGGTGGTACTGTGCGCGCTTCATTGATCCAACTCGCGGTCTCCGACGAGGAGCCGCCCGCCGAGCGGAGGGCTCGGGCCGCGGCCCTGGTGCGGGCGCAGCAGGGCGCCGATCTGGTGGTGCTCCCGGAGCTGTGGCCGCTCGGCGGCTTCGCCTACGACCTCTGGTCGGACGGCGCGGAGACGCTGGACGGGCCGACCTCGGACGCGATGGCGGCCGCCGCGCGGGCCGCCGGGGTCTGGCTGCACGCCGGTTCGGTCGTCGAACGCGATCCGGACGGGCCGATCTACAACACCTCGCTGCTGTTCTCCCCGGACGGCGAGCTGGTGCACACCTACCGCAAGATCCACCGCTTCGGCTTCGACAGCGGCGAGGCGGTGGTGATGGGCGCCGGGCAGGAGATCGTCACCGCGCCCACCGACTTCGCCACGCTGGGCCTGGCCACCTGCTACGACCTGCGCTTCCCGGAGCTGTTCCGGGCGCTGCTGGACGCCGGGGCGCAGCTGCTGGTGGTGCCGGCGGCCTGGCCCGCCCGGCGGCGCGAGCACTGGACGCTGCTGGCCCGGGCCCGGGCGGTGGAGGAGCAGGCCTTCGTGCTGGCCTGCAACACCGCCGGGACGCACGCCGGGGTCGAGCAGGCCGGGCACAGCATCGTGGTGGACCCGTGGGGCCGGGTGCTGGCCGAGGCGGGGGCGGACGAGGAGGTGCTGACGGTCGAGTTCGATCCGGCCGAGGTGGGCAAGGCGCGCGCGGAGTTCCCGGTGCTGCGGGACCGCCTGCTGGGGATTCCGGCGCCGGTCCAGCGCTGAGCGGGGGCGGGCGGGGCGCCGTGGGCGGCGTTCCGGAGGGTTGGTTCGTACCTGGGCCGGTCGGGTTTGAGAAGATGAGCACTCGTCGTGTTCCCCGCCGGCCCGGACGAGGGCCCGCACAGTAGGCCGCCCAGGAGGTCGCGCCCATGCCTGACGACGGCGCAGGCGACACCCCCCGTCCCGTCATCCACCGCAACAGCCTGCGCGAGCAGATCGCCGGCGCGCTGCGCGAGGAGATGATGGCCGGCCGTCTCGCGGCCGGCCGCAACTTCACCGTCAAGGAGATCGCCGAGCTGTACGGCGTCTCCGCGACCCCGGCCCGCGAGGCGCTGGTCGACCTCGGCGCGCAGGGCCTGCTGCGGGCCGAGCACCACCGCGGCTTCACCGTGCCCGAGCTGGGGTGGGACGACTTCCTGGAGATCTTCGAGTCCCGGGTGCTGATCACCGACAGCTTCCACCGCCAGTACACCACCCGCCGGGCACTGCCCGACCTCAGCCGGCTGCCCTCGCTGCACCGCCGGGCCGACGCGGCGGTGCGGGCCGCCCGGGCCGGGAACCTGGACGTGATGGTGGGCTGCGACCGCCGCTTCTGGCAGGAGGTCGGCGCGCTGCTCGGCAACCGCCGGATGGCCGAGTACCTGGACTGGCTGCGGGTGCAGTCCTGGATGTTCGCCGCGCGCTACCTGCGGGAGCTGCCGACGCTGGGCGGGGTCTGCTGGGAACGCCACCGGGACCTGGTCGAGGCGATCGAGGCCCGGGACTCGGTCGGCGCGCACCGGATCATCTGCGAGTACAACCTGTACACCGTCCGGCTGCTGGCCGGGCTGGCCGGGCAACCACTGGAGTCGGTGACCGTCCTGGAACTGCTCACCGCGTACGCCGGGGAGGAGCCGCCGCCGGTGCCGGTCGAGCCGCCGCCCGCGCCGCCCGCGCCGCCGGCCCCGCCGGAGCCGGCCGCCGCGCCCGACGCCGAGCCGGCCGACGAGCCCGGCGCGGCCCGCACCGGGCGGAGCCCGCGCAGCGCCGAGGTGGGCCGGGAACTCGGCCGTGAGCTGGGACTGGGCCTCGGCCTGGTGCCGCAGCCGCGCGCGACGCCGTACGGCCGGTTCGGCCGACGGCTGCCCGAACCGCCCTCCGAGCCCCCGCGGGGACGGTCCGATCCGCACGCCGCGCCGGGCCGGTAGGGTGGGCGGTCATCGGACCGGGCGCCTGGTGAAAGGGCCGTCCGGGTACCGACCCCACCCCGTCGTCGCCCCGTCTCCGCGGGCGATCCCCGCCTCCGGAGAGGAACTGCCGGCCATGGCCTGCGACCTCTGGCTCGTCCCGCTGGTGGACGTGCTGAGCCACAGCCCCGACAACCCCTTCCGGGACGACCTCGTGCGCTACAACGCGGTGCTGGCCTCGCGCGGGCTGCCCGAGGTGCCGGTCTACCGGTTCGTCCCGGGCATCAGCGGTGCGGTCGAGTCGGTAGCCGCCTTCGACTACGACTCGCTGCACTTCCTGCGCCGCGCCTACCTGTTGGGCCTCACCGGCCTGGACATCACCCCCGTCGACGCGCTCGGCGGCGACTACGAGCAGCTGCTGGAGATGTTCGAGAGCAGCGCCGAACAGTCGCACCTGGTCTGGCACTTCGACCACGCCGGCGCGTACGTGCCGGTGGAGTTCGCGGCGCCGCTGGTGGACGACGAGCTGCTCGCCTCCGGCGGTCCGCTCGGCTCCAGCCACGGGCTGCTGCGCGAACTCCAGGCCGTCGCACCGGCGCTGGGCATCGACCCGCTCAACCCGCCGGACCCGACCCGCCCGCTCGGTCCGACCGGTCTGGAGCAGCCGTTCGGGCCGCCGATCGACGACGTCCACCCCTTCGCCCGGGAGCGGCACGCCTGGTCGGGCCTGTACGCGGCGGCGACCAGGAGCGTCACCCAGGGCTCGATGATCGTCTTCGCCTGACCCCGCCGCCTTCGCGCGTCTATCGCAGCGGCCCCTCCGGCGGTCGCTGGCGCGGCATGGTGGGCCGGGTGCCCGGCGGCGGCAGCATCCGCACCTGGGCGCCCACCCCGGGCTCGCTGCGCCCGCCCCAGGCCCCGCCGGACTGGGTGGGCAGCTGGGTCATCGAGGCGCGGAACTCCAGCATCCACTCCGAGGTCTCGGAGCGGACCATGTCCGAGACGTCCTCGCAGAACCGGCGCAGCACGCCCAGGCAGCGCTCGGCGGCCTCGCCCGCGGTGCCCTCGGTCGGGCCGAGCACCTCGCGCACGCACTCCGAGGCCCAGTCGAACTGGAAGGCCTCCAGCCGGCGTTGCAGGGCCTGCCCGGTGGAGACGTCCCGCATCCAGCCGGAGGAGAGGCCGAAGACCCGGTCGATGGCGAGGCAGGCGGCGGAGAGCGCGAAACCGACGTAGCCCCAGCCGGTGCCGTGCGCGAAGGCGCCGGCCAGGTCGGCCAGCGGGGCGGTCACCCCGCCCACCGCGAAGCCGGCCGCGCCGAACCGCAGCAGGCGGGCCCAGCGGCGCTTCCAGATCCGGTCCCGGCGGTACCACTCGATCGCCTCGACCGCCCGCTCCTCGGACCAGCGGTAGAGCTCCTCCAGCCGTTCGGCGGGCTCGCCCCAGTCCCCGAGGGGGAACTGGCGGGTGCTCAGATCGGCCCGCTGGCGGGTGGAGGCGCGCCGGACGACGGCGGCGGCGGGCTGGTCCTCCTCACCGATCTCCTTGCCCCAGGCACTCTCCTCGGGCTGCATTTCCGGCTGGCTCACCTGTGGGGCTCCCTGTGGCGGGCGGACTGCTGGGTCTGTCGGCGCAACGGCTGACGTGGTGTCCGCCGGTGGTTCTCCAACAGCACTTCTTACCGCCAAATGGCTGACCGTGGGGCCGCTTCTCCGGTGATCGTTACCGGTTTCGGCCAACGGAACCCGAGGTGGGCGGGTTGCGGGGGGCGGCGGGATTTCACCCGTCCGAGCGAGGGTCCGGTGACCCGACGTCGTGACCCGACCACCCACCGCCGAACCGGCCCCCTCGGGCTTGGAGGATCCTCCGGATCGCCCGGCGCACGGAGCCCTCCTCCTGGAGGATCCGACGGGACCGGAGAGCGGCCGGAACAGGCCACCGACTACGCTGCCAGGCGTGAAGGTCCTCGTCATCGGCGGCGGCGCCCGCGAACACGCCCTGTGCCGCTCCCTGTCCCAAGATCCCGCAGTGACCGAACTGCACTGTGCCCCCGGCAACGCCGGGACAGCGCAGGTCGCGACGGTCCACCCGGTCGACCAGCTGGACGGTGCGCAGGTCGCCGCGCTGGCCGTCCGGCTCGGCGCCGACCTGGTCGTGGTCGGTCCGGAGGCCCCGTTGGTGGCCGGCGTCGCGGACGCCGTGCGCGCGGCCGGCGTCCCGGTGTTCGGCCCGTCCGCCGCGGCCGCCGAACTGGAGGGCTCGAAGGCCTTCGCCAAGGACGTGATGGCCGCGGCCGGCGTCCCCACCGCCCGGTCCTACGTCTGCACCACCGCCGCCGAGGCCGCCGAGGCGCTGGACGCCTTCGGCGCTCCGTACGTCGTCAAGGACGACGGCCTGGCCGCCGGCAAGGGCGTCGTGGTCACCTCCGACCGCGAGGCCGCGCTGGCGCACGCCGCCGCCTGCGAGCGCGTGGTCATCGAGGAGTACCTGGACGGCCCCGAGGTCTCGCTGTTCGCGATCACCGACGGCACCACCGTCGTCCCGCTCCAGCCCGCCCAGGACTTCAAGCGCGCCCTGGACGGCGACGAGGGCCCGAACACCGGCGGCATGGGCGCCTACTCGCCGCTGCCGTGGGCGCCCGAGGGGCTGGTCGAGGAGGTCCTGGAGACCGTCCTCCAGCCGACCGTGGACGAGCTGCGCCGCCGCGGCACCGAGTTCTCCGGCCTGCTGTACGCGGGCCTGGCGCTCACCTCGCGCGGCACCCGGGTGATCGAGTTCAACGCCCGCTTCGGCGACCCGGAGACCCAGGTCGTGCTGGCCCGGCTGCGCACCCCGCTGGCGGGCGTGCTGCTGGCCTCCGCCACCGGCACCCTGGACCAGCTGGAGCCGCTGCGCTGGGACGAGGGCGCGGCCGTCACCGTGGTCGTCGCCTCCGAGGGCTACCCGGCCGACCCGCGCACCGGCGACCCGATCGAGGGCCTGGCCGAGGCGGAGGCGGACGGCACCGCGTTCGTGCTGCACGCCGGGACGAAGGCGGACGAGGACGGCCGGGTGCTGAGCGCCGGCGGCCGCGTCCTGTCGGTCACCGCGACCGGCGCGGACCTCGCCGAGGCGCGCGAGCGCGCGTACGCGGCGGTGGACCGGATCTCCCTCAAGGGCGGCCAGCACCGCACCGACATCGCGCTGAAGGCGGCCACCGCCTGAGACCCGGCGCCCGCGCCGTCCGCGGCCCCCGTGCGAACCGCTCGCACGGGGGCCGCCGCGTTCGGCGCCCGGTGCTCGGCGCCGGCGGGCGGACCCGACCGGTGGGCGGACCCACGCCGACGGGCGGACCCACGCCTGCGGATGGGCCCGTACCGGCGGGCGGACCCAGCAGGGACGAACGGCACTCGAACACCTGAGCCCACCGGTCAACCCCAAGGGCGCAGCGCTCCCGGCGTTTCGGGGCCGGAGCGGCCGCGCGGGCGGACGCACCGTTCGGCCGACGGATTCCAGCCCATCGGGTGACAGCACCCGCATCCGGCTGACGCAACCGGCCGTGCGGCCTTATGGTGCGCTGGATCGCGGTGCGCGGAGCCCGCGCGCCGGCGGCGCCGCCGGGTAGCGGCGCTCCCACGGGGGGATGCTGGACGGCGTCCGGCCGGGCGAGTCGTCGGGGTGCTGCGCACCGGACCGGTCGCCGGCAGCCGGGCGGCGTCACCGCAACGACCGGGCGGCGTCACCGGGACGAGTGGAAACCGGGGCGATCCGGAACACCCACCCGGACCGGGGCGTCGAAAATGTCAGTAGCGCCACGCAGCATGCACTACCGGGGATCGGACGCCTCCGTTCCCCGGTCGGAACTGATCGTTTCGAGTCGGCTCAGGGCCCGAAGCCGGGCGCCCGAGGGCTCCGAAGGGGGTGCCGCACCGTATGGCCGCAGTCGACATCGCGCGCGCTCACGCCCAGGCGGTCCTGCGGATCCGAGGCCTCGCCCGGGCCGCCGCCGCCCTGCCCGCCGCCTTGGCGGTGGTCCTGCTCGCGGGCCGGTTCACCGGCCGGATCGGCGCGCCCGGGGCCGCCGACGCGGCGGGCTGGGACATCGCCCGCTGGGCGGTCTGCGCGGTCGCCGCGCTGACCCTGGCGGTGGCCGGGCTGACCGCCCGGGCCCTGCGCCGGACCGAACCGCCCCGCACCCCGGCCGTCCCGCTGGACCGCGCCGAGGCCCCCGAGCTGTACCGGCTGATCGGCGAGCTGGCGGAGCGGCTGGACGTGCCCGCGCCCTCCGCCGTCGCCCTCACCCCGGACTGCGACAGCTGGCTGGAGGACGTCCCGCCGGCCCGGCGGACGGCTCCGCCGCGGCCGGATCCCGGCACGCCCGCCCCCGTCCTGGTGATCGGTTCGCCCTTCCTGTGGTGGATGCGGGCCGGCGAACTGCGGGCCCTGCTCGCCCCCGTGGTGGCCGGGACCGCCGCCTCCGCCGACCCGGAGATCGCCGCCGCCCGGCGCTTCCTGCGCAGCCTGGACGCCTGTCTGGACTCCGGCGGCGGAGTCGCCCCCGGCCTCGGCGGCGGCACCCTGGCCGTCCCGCCCCGGCCGCCCCGGCGGGGTCCGGCCGCGCTCGCCGACCGGGTCGTCCGCAGGGTCGTCCGCCGCCTGCTCGGCGCCTGCCGGGGCCACTCCGCCGAACTGGAGCGCTCGGTCGCGAGCTGGGCCTCCGAGCAGGCCAGGACGGTCGACTACGGCCTGCGGATCGCCGCCCAGGAGCAGGTCGGCCTGGCCTACGCGGGCTGGGACCGGCTGCTCACCCGGGTGGCGCTGCCCGCCTGGCGGCTCGGCCGTCACCCGGCCCACCTCAACGCCGGCGTGGCCGCCGCGCTCACCGAGCTGTCCCGGCGCGACCGACTGGCCGACGGCTACGGCAGCCGGCTCGGCGACCGTCCCGCCTGCGACCTGCTGGAGGAGCCCGGCGCCGTCGACCGGGCGGTCTCCCGACTGGCCGCCGAACTGTTCTTCGGTCATCCCGCGGCCGGCAGCTGGCACGAGCTGGAGTGGGCCGACTATCCGCGCGAGGTGGTGGACGCCGGCTGGCGGTCGGGCGCCGCCACCCTGCAGACCGCGCTGGACCGGCTCGCCCCGCAGGCACGTCCCGGCGCCCCGACCCTCACCCGGCTGCTGGGGCGGCTCGCCGAGGGCGACGGGGAACAGCTGGCCGCCGCGCTCGCCGCCCAGCTGGCCCGCACCACCACCCCGGCCCCGCTGCTCGACCCCGACCGCGGCGGCCGCGACCTGCTGGTCGACCACGTCACCGCGATGGTCTGCTGCGCGGCCGTGGACACCGCGGGCGGCGCCCCCGGCCTGGACTGGCTGGACGGCCCGGTGCTGCTGCTCGGCGGGGTGCGCCGCACCGACCTGGCCGGCCCGGTCGCCCAGGCCGTCGAGCAGGGCCAGGACGGGCCGCTGCGCGCCTGGCTGGACGCCGCCGACGTCCGTCTCGAGAAACCCGTCCGCCTCTGACGTCCCAGGAGTCACGGGAGGGCGCTCGCAATCCGCGTACGCGCCCCCAAAAGGTCCGGCCGCCGGGCGTCTTCGCAGGCCGGAGGCCCCCGCCGGGAGGCGCGCGAGATTCCCCGCACCAATCGCTACCGGAGGGTGACGCAGCGCCAGCAGTGTGTGGTGTATTAGACCGCACGCACATCCGGGGGGCACGTGCCAACCGGGCCTCGGGAGCCGAAGGGCGCGCCGGTGTCGAAAGCGACGAGCGACGAGTGACAAGCGACGAGCGAGCGTAGCGAGCGCCGGAGCGAGGAACGTCGACACCGGGTCAGGAGCGCCCGGAGGCGAGCGAGGAGTCGCGCGAGTGCACCTGGGAGGGGCGCGTGGGGACCGAACTCAACCGCCGCTGGGAGTCGGGGACGCACGCCTACAGCGTCTCCGACCCCTTCGGCCAGGGCCCGCTGCCCTGGCTGCGCAGCCCGGACCAGTACCTGGCCGGGGCGGAGGGCGCCGTGCCCTGGTACGTCTCGGTGGACGCGCCCGGCCAGCAGGCGCTGACGGCCGGAGTCCGCAGGAAGCCGTCGGTCGGCACCCCCCAGGGCGCCAACGACGTGGACCAGCAGATCAAGGGCTTCGCCTCCGCCGGAGTGGTCCGCCCCGGCGGCTCGGTGGACTTCCGGGTCACCGTGAACCCGCCCCGCGAGTTCACCGTGAACATCTTCCGGATCGGCCACTACGGCGGCGACGGCGCCCGCCACATGACCTCCAGCCCGCTGATCTCCGGCCTCGCCCAGCCCGCCCCGCTGGTGGTCGACCGGACGGTCTCCTGCCACCACTGGTGGCACTCCTGGCGGCAGCAGATCCCGGCCCACTGGAAGCCCGGCGCGTACGTCGCCGTGCTGACCACCGCGGACATGCTGCACCGCAGCCACATCCCCTTCACCGTCCGGGACTTCGACGACCGGGCCCGCACCGCCGAGCTGCTCCTGGTGCTCCCGGACGTGACCTGGCAGGCGTACAACCTGTTCCCCGAGGACGGCCGCACCGGCGCCAGCCTCTACCACGCCTGGGACGGCCGGGGCGGCCTGGTCGGCGAACCGGAGGCGGCCGTCACCGTCTCCTTCGACCGCCCGCACGCCACCGCCGGACTGCCGCTGCACGTCGGCCACGCCTACGACTTCATCCGCTGGGCCGAGCGCTACGGCTACGACCTCTCCTACGCCACCGCCACCGACCTGCACGCCGGCCTGGTGGATCCGTTCCGGCACCGGGCGCTGGTCTTCCCCGGCCACGACGAGTACTGGTCCGAGCCGATGCGCAGAGCCGTCGAGCGGGCCCGGGACGGCGGCACCTCGCTGGTCTTCCTCTCCGCCAACACCATGTACTGGCGGGTCGAGCTGACCGCCGCGGCCTCCGGCGAGCCCAACCGGCTGCTCAACTGCCGCAAGCGGCAGAAGGTCCGCCCCGGCAGTCCGGCCGCCGGTGCGGCCGGTGCGGCCAGCGCGCTGTGGCGGGACGCCGGGGAGCCCGAGCAGCACCTGCTCGGGGTGCAGTACTCGGGGCGGGTCGCCGCGCCCGTCCCGCTGGTCGCCCGGCACACCGCGCACTGGCTCTGGGACGGCACCGGCCTCCAGGAGGGCGACGAGCTGCCCGGGCTGGTCGCCGGCGAGGCCGACCGCTACTACCCCAAGGTGGCGCTGCCCGAGCACGTCGAGCGGGTGCTGCTGGCGCACTCGCCGTACCAGGACCCGGCCGGACGCACCCGCTACCAGGAGACCTCGCTCTACCGGGCGCCCAGCGGCGCGTACGTCTTCGCGGCCGGCACCTTCGCCTGGTCGCCCGCGCTGGGGCGTCCGGGACTGACCGACGAGCGGATCCAACGGGCCACCGCCAACCTGCTGGACCGGCTCTGCAAGAACTGAGGTCCGGCGGCCGGAGCACCCGTGTCCGGCGGCCGGAGCATCCGCGTGCGCCGGCCGGAGGACCCGCGTTCGGCGGGCGTGAAAGACTGCGGGGGCAGTGACCTCCCCTTTCGCCGTGCCCCACGCCCGCGAACGACCCCTGAGGACTGAACACCTTGAGCGGATTTGTCACCAAGCCCGAGCCGGTCCAGGTACCCGGCCTGGTCCACCTGCACACCGGCAAGGTGCGCGACCTCTACCGCACCGAGTCGGGTGAACTGGTCATGGTGGCCAGCGACCGGACGTCCGCCCACGACTGGGTGCTGCCGAACGAGATCCCGGACAAGGGCCGCATCCTCACCCAGCTGTCGCTGTGGTGGTTCGAGCGGGTCGCCGACATCGTCCCCAACCACGTGATCTCCACCGAGGTCCCGGCCGGTGCCCCGGCCGACTGGAAGGGCCGCACGCTGGTCTGCCGCAGCCTGGAGATGGTCCCGGTCGAGGCGGTCGCCCGCGGCTACCTGGCCGGCTCCGGCCTGGCCGAGTACCAGGAGAGCCGCACGGTCTGCGGCATCGCGCTGCCGGAGGGCCTGGAGAACAGCTCCGAGCTGCCCGCCCCGATCTACACCCCGGCGCTCAAGGCCGAGGTCGGCGAGCACGACGAGAACGTCTCCTACGAGGAGACCGCCCGCCGCATCGGCGCCGACCTCGCCGCCCAGCTGCGCCGCACCACCCTGGACGTCTACGCCCGGGCCCGGGACATCGCCCGCGACCGCGGCATCATCCTGGCCGACACCAAGTTCGAGTTCGGCCTGCTGGACGGCGAGCTGGTGATCGGCGACGAGGTGCTCACCCCGGACTCCTCCCGCTACTGGCCCGCCGACGAGTACCGGCCGGGCCGCTCGCAGTCGTCCTTCGACAAGCAGCTGATCCGCGACTGGCTGGTCTCCCCGGCCTCCGGCTGGGACCGCCACAGCGAGCAGCCGCCGCCGGCGCTGCCGACCGAGATCGTCGAGCGCACCCGCGCCAAGTACATCGAGGTGTACGAGCGGCTGACCGGCACCACCTGGGCCTGAGCCCGGGACGACCGCCCGCGGGCGCGGCCTCAGATCCAGCCGTGCTCGCGGGCGATCCGCACCGCCGCGTGGCGGTTCTCCGCGCCCAGCTTGGTGGCCGCCGCGGACAGGTAGTTGCGCACGGTGCCCGGGGAGAGCGAGGCCCGCTCGGCGATCCCGGCGATGGAGGTGCCGTCCGCGGCCAGCTCCAGGACGTCCGTCTCGCGCGGGGTCAGCGGGCTCTCCCCGGCGCTGATCGCGTCCGCCGCCAGCTCGGGGTCCACGTACCGGCCGCCGGAGCGCACGGTGCGGATGATGCCGGCCAGGTCCGCCGCCGAGACGGTCTTCGGCAGGAAGCCGCGCACCCCGACCTCCAGCGCCCGCTTCAGGTAGCCCGGGCGGCCGTGGCCGGTGACGATCATGCAGCGGCAGTCCGGCAGCAGCAGGCGCAGCTGGTCGGCCACCTCGATGCCGTCCCTGCCCGGCATCTGGAGGTCCAGCACCGCGACGTCCGGGCGGTGCGCCGCCGCCATCGCCAGCGCCTCCGTACCGGAGCCGGCCTGGGCGACCACCTCGATGTCGTCCTCCAGCGAGAGCAGCGCGGCCAGCGCGCCCCGGATCAGGTGCTCGTCGTCGGCGAGCAGGACGCGGACGGGCGCGGCGTTCTCGGTCATCGGGTGGTCCTCTTCTCAGCCGGGCAGCGGGACGGTGGCGAGCATCCGGAAGACGCCCGCCTCGGCGGGCGGCACGGTCAGTTCGCCGTCGTGGGCGGAGAGTCGCTCGCGCAGTCCGCGCAGCCCGGTGCCGCTGCCCTGGGACGGGAACGGGACGTCGGGCACCCCGTCATTCTCCAGCTCCAGCACGGCCCGTCCGTCCTCGGTCCGCAGCCGGATCAGGCAGCGGCCGGCCTCGCTGTGCCGCAGCACGTTGGTGGTGGCCTCGCGGATCACCCAGCCGAACACCGACTGGACCGGCACGGGCAGCTCGTCGGCGTGCTCGCCGAGGTCGATCTCGCAGGCGACGTCGGCCGAGCGCAGCACCGCGCGGGCGCCGATCGCCTCGGCGTGGAGGTCGGCGGTGCGGTAGCCGCGGACGACGTCCCGGACCTCGCGCTGCGACTCCTGGGCGATCCTCTGCACCTCGGCCATCTGGTCGGCGGCCTCCTCGCGGCCCCGGCGGGCGAGCTGGACGGCGAGCTCGCTCTTCAGCGCGATGGTGGTGAGGTTGCGGCCCATCACGTCGTGCAGGTCGCGGGAGAAGCGCAGCCGTTCCTCGGCGACGGCCAGCCGGGACTGCGCCTCGCGGGCGGCGTCCAGCTCCCAGACCACCGAGGTCAGCCAGGCGAAGCTGCGGCAGGTCCCGCCGAGGATGGGCAGCATGACCAGGGCGCCGATCAGCAGGCCGGCGGCACCGGCGGCGCCGTACCCGGCCAGCACCATCGCCGGGGCCACCAGCAGGAGCGCGCCGAGGGCGGCCAGCGCCGACCGGGCGATCGACAGCCCGATGGACGCCGGTCCGTAGGCGACGGCGAGCAGGAGGACCGAGACCGTGGCGGGGAACGCCGCCCCGCGCGCACCGTCCGCCGCACCGGCGTCCGGCCCGAGCAGCAGGACGGCCCAGGAGCCGGCCACCGCGAACGCTCCGTTGACGGCCAGCCAGCGCAGGTGGTCGGTGGGGCGCTTCAGGTAGTGGTCGAGCGAGGTGCGGCAGGCCCGCATGCCCAGGAGCGTCGAGGCGAGGGCGACCAGCAGGGCGATCCGGACCGTTCCGACGGAGCCCGGCAGATCGGCACGGGCCCCGGCCGAGAGCAGCGTGATCGGGAGCAGCAGCAGCGGCAGCGAGTAGAGCGACCAGCGGAAGTACAGCTCGGTGCGCCGGGGTTTGCTCAGGCTCGTCCAGCTGCGAAGCGGTGACCGCATTCTCAATTCTTCCGCCCCCAGTTCGACCACGATCCTGCTTGCTGCCTTCATATCAGAGGTCAACCCGGGGACGGTCCTTCGGATCGCTGTTCGTTGCCCAGCCGTGAGGCTCAGCGACGCGGCTCAGCGGCGCGGCTCCCAGCGGAAGTAGCGCACCGCGCCCCAGACCGCCAGACCGAGCCAGATCGTCCCGGTGACCAGGTGCGAGCCGGCGGCTCCCCAGGAGCCGGCGAAGCCGGTCGCGGCGGCCGAGCCGTCGGTGCCGAACCAGCCGATGCGGATCAGCTGGAAGGCCGGGGTGGTCGGCAGCAGTCGGCAGATGTCGGCCAGCTGCCCGGGCATGACCTCCAGCGGGACGAACAGGCCGGAGCCGAGCTGCATCACCAGCATGATCGGCAGGGTGGTGATGCCCGCGCTCTCCACGGTCTTGGTGAAGGCGCTGGACAGCGCGGCCAGGGCGATCATGGTGGCCAGCGCCAGCAGCAGGCCGACCAGCATCAGCACCGGGTTGACCGGCACGGCCAGGTGCAGGCCGAGGCTGCCGCCGATCCCGATCAGGGCGGCCATCATCAGGCCCAGCGCGAGCGAGGGGACGGCGGTGCCGAGCAGGATCTCGATGTCCCGGGCCTCACCGGTGCGCAGCCGCTTGAGGACCAGCTCACCGCGCCGCCCGACGTACGCGGCGGTCAGGTTGTAGTACACGACGAAGGCCAGGATCATCCCGACCGAGCCGTAGATCAGCAGCGAGTCGACGTCCAGCCCGGGGTTGGACTCGGCCTGCTTCGCGAGCGTGCCCTGCAGGGTGACGATCAGCAGCAGCGGCAGCACCAGGGCGGTGAACAGGGCCGTGCGGTTGCGCAGCAGCAGGGTGGCCTCGGCCCGGCCGAGGGCGAGCAGCCGGCGGACGGTGGTGCTCTGCGGGCCGGTGGCGGTGGCGGTGGGGGCGGCGGCGGTGGTCATCGGGCGGATCCGATCAGGCGGCGGCGGGCGGGGCGGGCGGCGGCGGGCGCCTGCGGGGGGTCCTGGTGGGCGGCCTCGGAGGCGATCGCGAGGAAGGCCTCCTCCAGCGAGGCGCTGCGGGCGTCCAGGGCGCCGAGCACGATCCCGTGGTGCCGGGCCCAGCCGAGCAGATCGGTGAGGGTGTCCTGGAGCCCGAGGGTCTGCACGGTGACCCTGCGGCCGTCGAGGGTGAGTTCGGCCCCGGCCAGGACGGGCAGCGCCGCCCCGTCGAACTCGGGGAGCTCGAAGCTGATCCGGGAGGGCCGGCCGGCGATCACCTCGGCGACGGTGCCGGAGGTGACGACCCGGCCGCCGTGCATGATGGCCAGCCGGTCGGCGAGCTCCTCGGCCTCCTCCAGGTAGTGCGTGGTGAGCAGCACCGTGGTGCCCCGGGCGCGCAGCTCGCGGACCAGCTGCCAGACGGCGGCGCGCGCCTCGGGGTCGAGGCCGGTGCTGGGCTCGTCCAGGAAGAGCACCTCGGGGCGGCCGAGCAGGGCCATCGCGAGGTCCAGCCGGCGCTTCTCGCCGCCGGACAGCTGCTTGACCCGGACGTTCGCGCGGTGGCCGAGGCCGACCAGCTCCAGCGCCTCCGCCACCGGGCGGGCGCCGCTGGTCATCCCGGCCCAGACGCGGCCGGTCTCGGCGGCGGTGAGCTCGCCGGGGAAGCCGCCCTCCTGGAGCATGATGCCGATCCGCGGGCGGACGGCGGCGCGCTCCTGGAAGGGGTCCCGGCCGAGCACCCGGACGGTGCCGTCGCTGGGCGCGGCCATGCCCTCGATGACCTCCATGGTGGAGGTCTTGCCGGCCCCGTTGGTGCCGAGCAGGGCGAACAGCTCGCCGCGGCGGACGGTCAGGTCCACGCCGCGCACGGCGTGGTACCCGGTGCTGCCCCCGCCGTAGCGGCGGTGCAGGTCGGTGACCTCGATCACGTCTTCGCTGGGGCGGGAGGCCCGGCTCGTTTCCATGCCCCAAGCCTTCCGCCGACCGGGCCGTGCGGGCAGTGCGCGCCGTCATGACATCGCGGTGCGGATGCACGGGTCGGCGATGACAAATGTCATGGCCGATATGCCGAGGGGCCGATTTGCCGGCGGGATCGACAAGCCGGCGGGACCGACATGTCGGGGGGAATGCCGAAGGGCCCCCTCATCCGAGGGGGCCCTTCGTATCGGAGCGGACGACGAGATTCGAACTCGCGACCCTCACCTTGGCAAGGTGATGCTCTACCAACTGAGCCACGTCCGCAGGTCAAACTATTGAGTTGTGCTGTGCTCGCGCACTGCGAGCGGACGACGAGATTCGAACTCGCGACCCTCACCTTGGCAAGGTGATGCTCTACCAACTGAGCCACGTCCGCACGGTGCCTGGTGGGGCACCCGCCGCCTCTTCGGATCTCTCCGTTGCGGCGACGAGGAATACTCTACAGCATCTTTCGGGGTGGTCGCCCCACCCTTTCGGTCCGGGCGGGCGGGGCGACCTGGGAGCGGACTCCCGCGGGGCTCAGTTCGCCTCGGCGAACGCCTCGTACACGTGCTTGGGGATGCGGCCGCGGGCCGGCAGCTCCATCCCGCGGGACAGGGCCCAGGCGCGGACGGCGGCCGGGTCCGGGGTGAGGGCGGTGCGGCGGAAGGACTTTCCGGTGCGGCTCTGGCGGCGGCCGGCGGCGACGAACGGAGCGAGGGCCTCCCGCAGCTTTTCCGCGTTGTCCACGGACAGGTCGATCTCGTACGACTTCCCGTCGACGCCGAAGTGGACGGTTTCCGCGGCGGCGCCGCCGTCCAGGTCGTCGGAGAGCGTGACAACTACACGCTGTGCCATGGGTGTCAATCCTCTCGGGCAATTCGGCCGCCGGTCCGAGGGGGTACCGGGGCCTGATGTGCACCAACTCGCGCAAGCGCGAACGGGCGGGCCGGGTGGCTCGCCTGATACGCAGCACTTGCCGCGACAGGTGGCCCTATTCTGCACCCGAAGGGGGCAGAAATCGAAGAGTCCGGCATTCTTTTCCGGATATTCACGTCTCTTCGCGGGGCTCCTTGATACCGGTGTGCGGGACGGGCGGATCTGTCCCCAAGTGCCGTATTCGGGTGTTCTCCGGACGGTGGCGTTCCGAGTGCCGAATCCACGGAAACCGGTCGGACCGGGCGGCGGGGGAGGGGTCCGGATCCCTTGCGGCGTAAGGGTCTCGGGTCTACGCGCGTCGCTATCCCCGGCCAGCAATCCTGCCCGAAACCACCGGTAGTCTGGAGTTCCCCCGCCTCACCGAAGACACCACCGGGAGTGCCAGTGGCACGCGTCGTAGTCGACGTCATGCTCAAGCCGGAGATCCTCGACCCCCAGGGACAGGCGGTGCAGCGTGCACTGCCCCGCCTCGGATTCACCGGGATCGCCGACGTCCGCCAGGGCAAGCGTTTCGAGCTGGATGTGGAGGGCCCGGTCGACGACGCGGCGCTCGCCCGTATCCGCGAAGCCGCCGAGACCTTTCTCGCCAACACCGTGATCGAGGACTTCACCGTCCGGGTCGAGGAGGAGGGCAAGTGACCACCCGCGTCGGCGTCGTCACTTTCCCCGGCTCCCTCGACGACCGCGACGCCCAGCGGGCGGTCCGCCTCGCCGGCGCCGAGCCGGTCGCCCTCTGGCACCGTGACAAGGATCTCCACCAGGTCGACGCCGTCGTCCTGCCCGGCGGATTCAGTTACGGCGACTATCTGCGCTGCGGTGCGATCTCGCGCTTCTCGCCGGTGATGGAGACCGTCATCGAGCAGGCGAAGCTCGGAATGCCGGTGCTCGGTATCTGCAACGGCTTCCAGGTGCTCTGCGAATCGCACCTGCTGCCCGGTGCGCTCACCCGGAACGACTCGCTGCACTTCATCTGCCGCGACCAGAAGCTGCGGATCGAGAACGCCGGCACCGCCTGGACCCGGGATTACTCGGCGGGCCAGGAAATCGTCGTCCCGCTGAAGAACGGCGAGGGCCGCTTCGTCGCCGAGGAGCGGGTGCTGGACGCACTGGAGGCGGAGGGCCGGGTCGTCGCCCGTTACCTGGACGTCAACCCGAACGGTTCGTACCGCGACATCGCCGGCATCACCAACGCCGCCGGCAATGTCGTCGGCCTGATGCCGCACCCGGAGCACGCCGTGGAGTCGCTCACCGGTCCGACCACCGAGGGCCTGGGCTTCTTCACTTCCGTCCTGAAGCAGCTGGTGAACGCCTGATGAGCCTCGACACCGTCAAGAACGCCGAGCAGACCCCGGACGCCGCCCAGCCCTGGGCCGAACTCGGCCTCAAGGAGGACGAGTACGCGCGCATCCGGGAGATCCTCGGCCGCCGCCCGACCGGCGCCGAACTCGCGATGTACTCGGTCATGTGGTCGGAGCACTGTTCGTACAAGAGCAGCAAGGTCCACCTGAAGCAGTTCGGCGAGAAGAAGCCGGATTCGGACGCGATGCTCGTCGGCATCGGCGAGAACGCCGGCGTCGTCGACGTCGGCCAGGGCTACGCGGTCACCTTCAAGGTCGAGTCGCACAACCACCCCTCGTACATCGAGCCCTACCAGGGCGCGGCCACCGGCATCGGCGGCATCGTGCGCGACATCCTGGCGATGGGCGCCCGCCCGGTCGCCGTGATGGACCCGCTGCGCTTCGGTGCGGCCGACCACCCGGACACCCGGCGCGTGCTGCCCGGGATCGTCGCGGGCATCGGCGGCTACGGCAACTGCCTGGGCCTGCCGAACATCGGCGGCGAGGTCGTCTTCGACTCCTGCTACCAGGGCAACCCGCTGGTCAACGCGCTGTGCGTGGGCGTCATGAAGCACGAGGACATCCACCTCGCGCAGGCCTCCGGCGCCGGCAACAAGGTCATCCTGTACGGAGCCCGCACCGGCGGCGACGGCATCGGCGGCGTCTCGGTGCTCGCCTCCGAGACCTTCGACGACACCAAGCCGGCCAAGCGCCCGGCCGTCCAGGTCGGCGACCCGTTCCAGGAGAAGCTCCTGATCGAGTGCACCCTGGAGATCTTCCGGGAGAAGCTCGTCAAGGGCATCCAGGACCTCGGCGGCGCCGGTCTGTCCTGCGCCACCAGCGAGCTGGCCTCGGCCGGCTCCGGCGGCATGCGGATCGAGCTCGACACCGTGCACCTGCGCGACCACACGCTCTCGCCGGAGGAGATCCTCATGAGCGAGTCGCAGGAGCGCATGTGCGCGATCGTGGAGCCCGACAAGGTCGACCGCTTCCTGGAGATCTGCGAGAAGTGGGACGTCATCGCCAACGTCATCGGTGAGGTGACCGACGGCGAGCGCCTGGAGATCTTCTGGCACGGCGAGCTCGTGGTGGACGTCCCGCCGCGCACCGTCGCCCACGAGGGCCCGACCTACCAGCGCCCGTACGCCCGCCCGAGCTGGCAGGACGCGCTGCAGGCCGACGCCCCGACCGCCGAGCGGCTGGCCCGCCCGACCACCGGCGAGGGCCTCAAGGCCGATCTGCTGAAGGTCGCGAGCCACCCGAACCAGGCCTCCAAGTCCTGGATCACCGACCAGTACGACCGGTACGTGCTCGGCAACACCGTGCTCTCGCACGGCGAGGACTCGGGCATGATCCGGATCGACGACGAGACCAACCTCGGTGTCTCGGTCGCCACCGACGGCAACGGCCGGTTCGCCAAGCTGGACCCGTACACCGGCGCCCAGCTGGCCCTGGCCGAGGCGTACCGCAACGTCGCGGCCGGCGGTGCCAAGCCGCTCGCGGTCTCCGACTGCCTCAACTTCGGCTCCCCCGAGGACCCGGACGTGATGTGGCAGTTCGCCGAGGCCACCCGCGGCCTGGCCGACGCCTGCCTGGTGCTCGGTACCCCGGTCACCGGCGGAAACGTCTCGCTGTACAACCAGACCGGCGAGGTCGCCATCCACCCGACCCCGGTGGTCGCGGTGCTCGGCGTCATCGACGACGTCACCCGGCGCACCCCGGCCGCCTTCGCCGAGGAGGGGCAGCTGCTCTACCTGCTCGGCGACACGGCGGACGAGCTCGGCGGCTCGGCCTGGTCACAGGCCGTCCACGACCACCTCGGCGGCCTGCCGCCCAAGGTGGACCTGGAGCGCGAGCGGCTGCTCGGCGAGATCCTGATCGCCGCCTCGCGCGACGGCATGATCGACGCCGCGCACGACCTCTCCGACGGCGGTCTCGGCCAGGCGCTGGTGGAGAGCTGCCTCAAGGGCGGCCACGGCGCGCGGATCATCGTGCCCGAGGGCACGGACCCGTTCGTCCTCCTGTTCTCGGAGTCGGCCGGCCGCGCCGTCGTGGCGGTGCCGCGCAGCGAGGAGCTCCGGTTCAACGACATGTGCACCGCGCGTGGCCTGCCGGCCACCCGGATCGGTGTCGTCGACGGTGAGAGCCTGGACGTCCAGGGCCAGTTCAGCGTCTCGCTGGCGGAGCTGAAGGACGCTCACACCGGTGTCATCGAGGCCCTGCTGGGCTGACACGCGTTTCAGGAGGGGCGGACGGTTCTCTGGTGAACTGCCCGCCCCTCGGCGTATGTTGACGCCCATGTCTGCCAAGTCCCGTACGTATCAGCCGCAAAAGGTGAGCGCCGCACTGGTGGCGCAGAGCGAGGCGGTGCGCGAGGTCGTGCACCGACTGACGGAGTCCGATCTGGAGCGGCCGACCCGGCTCGGCTCCTGGCGGGTGCGAGAGCTGGTGACCCACGTGAGCCTGGCGCTGAGCCAGCTGCTGCCCGTGCTGGACGCGCCGGAGGTGGACGGGCCGACGCTGCCGCTGGCCGAGTACGCGGCGCTGGCCGGGACGATGGCCGAGTTCGTCGACACCGTGACCACCGAGAAGGCGGCGGGCGGGTTCTCCGGCCCGGCCGCGGAGCTGGCCGCCACGTTCGACCAGTCGCTGGACGCCGTACGGGGCGTGCTCGACAAGCTGGCCGACGCGGAGCCGGACCGGCGGGTCACCTTCCTGACCGGTCACCCGATGCTCCTGACCGACTACCTGGTGAGCCGGCTGGTCGAGGCCGTGGTGCACGCCGACGACCTGGCCGACGCGCTCGGCCTGGACGCCTTCCCGCACGACCCGCAGGCCCTCGCCGCCGTCTCCCGGATGCTGGCCGACGCCCTCGCCGGGCAGGTGCCCGGCGGTGCCGTCGAGCTGCGGGTCCCCCCGTACGCGGTGGTCCAGGCCGTGCCGGGGCCGAAGCACACCCGGGGCACCCCGCCCAACGTGGTGGAGACCGACCCGCTGACCTGGATCCGGCTGGCCACCGGCCGGGCCGACTGGGCGGCGGCGGTGGAGGCGGCCGAGGTGTCCGCCTCGGGCGAGCGCAGCGATCTGCGGGAGTACCTGCCGGTGCTGCGGTAGCACCGGCCGCGGCGGAGCCGCCCGGCCGGGGTCTCGGTGGTCCTGCCCCGAGGCCCCGGCCGGCGGTGTCCCGTTCTCTCCGGCGCGGGTGCTACGGCACGGACGGTCCGCCGATGTAGCCGCCCTGCGCCGAGTACGGCCAGGCGTTGGGCGTGCAGCCCTTGAGGCCGTAGATCTGCTGCATCATCGCGGGGGCGGGCTTGCCCTCGCCCGGGCAGCCCTCGTGCCCGTGGCCGATCCGGTGGCCCACCTCGTGGTTGACGATCAGCGCCCGGTACTCCTCCAGCGGCCCGCTGAACTGCGGTGAACCGGTGTTCCAGCGCTTGGAGTTGACGAGCACCTGGTTGCCGACGTTGCAGTTGACCTCGCCGTGGGTGTCCAGGCCGGAGGCACCGCAGATCCGGTCCACGGTGGCCGGTGAGGCGATCTTCACGGCGAAGTCGTACGGGCCGTCGGCGACCAGCTGGAAGCCGTTCTTGCGGTCGTTGGTCCAGCCGCGCTTGTCGCCGAGGATGGCGTGGATCTGCCCGGCGGCCGTCGGGGCGTCGATGCCGATGCCGTCCTCGACCTCGACCCGGTAGCGGCGCACGTTGCCGTGCCCGACCGGCTTGGCGGTGGCCGGCGCGACGGTGAAGGTGCCCGCGCCCTTGGTGGGGCCGGGGTCCGGCGCGGCGGGGGCGGGCGGTGCGGCCGGCGTCGGCGGCTGCGCGGGCGGCGGGGTGTCGGCCGGGGCGGGCGGGGCCTGCTGCGGCGTCGGCGCCGCCGTGGCGGCCTGCTCGGCCGGCGGGGCGACCCTCGCCTGGGTGGTCGGGGCGGCGGCCGGGGTCCCCGTGGGGCGGTTCAGCATGATCGCCGTGGCGCCCAGTACCAGCACCGAGACCACCAGTGCCGTGAGCATGCCAGGACCGGGTCCGCGTCGCGGCCGGCGGCGTCGGCGACCGCCCTTCCGGGGCGGTGCGGTGCGCCGGCCGACGGATCGGGCTGCGGACATGATCTTCACACTGGCAGGCGAACGGGTGAATGTCCACACGCCTCGTCGGCGACGCAGGGCGTCGTGGGGCGGGCCCGTCCGGGACGGCGGTTGACCCCTGCGTCTCGGGTGGCAGACTTCAGGGCATGGCGATTCACAGGAATCTTCTCGACGGTCCCGAACCGACCCTCCTCCCCGAGGAGGAGCGGCCCTACCGGATGCTGGCGGAGGAGTCGGCCTCCCCCACCCAGGTCGCGGCCGAGTTCCCGGTCTTCTGCCTGGCCTGGGCCATGCTCGCCGACGACGCCTACGCGGCCGGCCGGTACGTCGAGTCGTACGCCTACGCCCGTACCGGCTACCACCGTGGCCTGGACGCGCTGCGGCGCAACGGATGGAAGGGCCACGGCCCGGTGCCGTGGGAGCACCGCGGCAACCGCGGCTTCCTGCGCTGCCTGGCGGCGCTCGCCCGGGCGGCCGGCGCGATCAAGGAGACCGAGGAGGAGGCCCGCTGCTGGCAGTTCCTGAAGGACAGCAGCGCGGAGGCGTACGCGGAGCTCAAGCAGTAGACATCCCCCCGACGTGCGGGTGCCCCCGGCGGTCTCCGCCGGGGGCACCCGTGTGTCACGCTCGGGGCGCGGGCCTCACGTCGTGGGGCGCGGCCTCATGCGGGGCGCGGACCTCACGTCGTGGGGCGCGGGCCTCACTTCAGGCGCTTGCCCGCCGAACGCAGCTGCTCGGCGGCCTCGACCACGCGGGCGGCCATGCCGGCCTCGGCCAGCTTGCCCCAGGTGCGCGGGTCGTAGGTGTTCTTCTTGCCGACCTCGCCGTCGACCTTCAGCACGCCGTCGTAGTTGGCGAACATGTGGCCGGCCACCGGGCGGGTGAAGGCGTACTGGGTGTCGGTGTCCAGGTTCATCTTCACGACGCCGTTCTCCAGCGCGGTGGCGATCTCCTCGGCGGTCGAGCCCGAGCCGCCGTGGAAGACGAAGTCGAACGGGTCGGCCTTGCCGTACTGCTTGCCGATCGCGTCCTGGAGCTCGCGCAGCAGCTCCGGCTTCAGCACGACGTTGCCCGGCTTGTACACGCCGTGCACGTTGCCGAAGGAGGCGGCCAGCAGGTAGCGGCCCTTCTCGCCCAGGCCCAGCGCCTCGGCGGTGCGCACGGCGTCGTTGACGGTGGTGTACAGCTCGTCGTTGATCTCGTGGGTGACGCCGTCCTCCTCGCCACCGGTCGGGGTGATCTCGACCTCGAGGATGATCTTGGCGGCGGCGGCCTGGGCCAGCAGCTCCTGGGCGATGGCCAGGTTGTCGGACAGGGTCTCGGCCGAGCCGTCCCACATGTGCGACTGGAACAGCGGGTTCTCGCCGCGGGCCACGCGCTCGGCGGAGACCGCCAGCAGCGGGCGGACGTAGCCGTCCAGCTTGTCCTTCGGGCAGTGGTCGGTGTGCAGCGCGACGGTGACGTCGTACTTGGCGGCGACGATGTGGGCGAACTCGGCGAGCGCGACGGCGCCGGTCACCATGTCCTTGTTGTGCTGGCCGCCCAGGAACTCCGCGCCACCGGTCGAGATCTGGATGATGCCGTCGCTCTCGGCCTCGGCGAAACCGCGCAGCGCGGCGTGCAGGGTCTGCGAGGACGTGACGTTGATGGCCGGGTAGGCGAACTTGCCCGCCTTGGCCCGGTCGAGCATCTCGTTGTAGACCTCGGGAGTTGCGATGGGCATGCGATCCGCTCCTGTCGGGTTGCGGCGTACGGACGGTGCTGTCCGACGCTGTGTACGCCTTCGTGACGACTCCGTGCCGGCCCGCCGTCGCGCGGCGTTGCGGTGTGGCTCTCCGGCACCAAGGTTCGCGGCGGCCTCCGCGGTACGGCCATGAGGGTGGTGTGCCGCCGCGGACCGGACGCCTGTGCCATCTTCCCAGACTCGTGCCCGCAGGTCAGCAGGAGCCCGCCATGCGGACCGTCGCACGGCACGGGCGCACGGCGGTCGCGGGCGGCTCCGGCGGGGGCCGGGAGCGGCCCCCGCCGGGCACCGCCCGCACGGGTACGCCCGCTTCGCCGGCAAGGTGCGACCGCTATCCTGCGCCCGTGGACTACAACCAGCTGGCCGTCAACCTGCTCGACGCCAAATCCCTGATCTCGTCCCTCGGCGCCATCGGGCTGATCGCGATCATCTTCGCGGAGACCGGCCTGCTGGTCGGCTTCTTCTTCCCGGGCGACTCGCTGCTGATCCTCGCGGGCGTCGCCGCCTCGAACGCCGCCTCCTCGGTGCTCGGCGACGGCGCCAAGCTGCCGATCGGCGTCCTGCTGATCGGCGCCCCGATCGCGGCGATCGCCGGAGCCCAGCTCGGGCACCTGATCGGCGCCAAGGTCGGGCCGAAGATGTTCGACAAGCCCGATTCGAAGATCTTCCGCCGCGAGTACGTGGTGAAGGCGGAGGAGTACTTCAACAAGTTCGGCTCCGGCAAGGCCGTCGTGCTGGCCCGCTTCATGCCGATCATCCGCACCTTCCTGAACCCGGTCGCCGGCACCCTGGAGATGCCCGCCCGGACGTTCTTCCTCTGGAACGTGATCGGCGGCGTGCTGTGGACCGAGTCCATGCTGCTGATCGGCTACTTCTTCGGCGACGCGCTCGCCCCGGTGATCGACAAGTACCTGATCCCGGCGGTGCTGCTGATCGTCCTGCTGTCGATCTCGCCGATCCTGGTCGAGGTCATGCGGGAGCGGAAGAAGAAGAAGGCCGGCGGCGCCGCGGCCGTCGACGAGGACCAGGCCCAGGCCGGCAGCGGCCGGCACCGTCGGGGCTGAGCGCCCGGCGCGGACACGGCCGAGGGCCGGTGCTGTTTCACGTGAAAC